>NZ_JBGGKS010000025.1:0-87936 GCF_041287095.1 Mycobacterium sp. pUA109
CGCGGCGCTCACCAGACACCACCGCCCCAAGATTTGCCAGAACCTCCCCACGTTGCACTAACCACTTGACAATGCGTCGCACTTTCCCTGCGTGACCGCACTTTCGCGGGCGGCTCACGCGTGAGCGTGCGAGTGCACCTCCTCGAGGCCGACTTGATGCACGTGGCGATGGGTGTGCTCGGTCCCATCATCGTGGGTGTGGGCGTGCTCGTGTTCGACGTGCTCATGCTCGTGGCTGGTGTGCGGGTGCGAATGGGTTAACTCGCCGTGCTGGTGTTCGTGCGTGTGCGGCGCGTCGTGGCTGTGGTTGTGGTGTGGCATGGTCCTTACCTTCCTCGTGGAGCTTCGGTCACCGCCTGCAGCCCGGCCTTCGCGCGGTGGTGCCGCGGCACTCCCGGGCCGGCATGCTCGGCGTTGAACACGGCGTCGGTGACCAGTTGGCGCACGTGCTCGTTCTCCAGGCTGTAGAAGATCGTGGTGCCCTCCCGGCGGGTGCGTACCAGGCGCGCCATCCGCAGCTTGGCCAGGTGCTGGGACACCGACGGCGCCGGTTTGCCGACGTGGTCGGCGAGTTCGTTGACCGACAGTTCGCGGTCGGTCAACGCCCACAGCACCTGCACCCGGGTGGCGTCGGCCAACATCCGGAACACCTCGACGACCAGGCCCACCTGATCGTCGGGCAAGCGGTCATCTTCTGATGTACCTGCATGCATACGCAAATAGTAGTGGATAGGGTGCCAGTGTCAACGGTGCCCGGCGTCCCCGGCCGGCGGGGTCAACTCTTAGCTGATCTATATTGTCGAAAGGTGCCGAGATGGGAGCCCGTGATGCGTACTGAGAGCGATAGTTGGGATTTGGCGACGAGCGTGGGCGCCACCGCGACGATGGTTGCCGCCCAGCGGGCGCTGGCGGCGGCCGGACCGGAGCCGTTGATCGATGACCCGTTCGCCGCGCCGCTGGTGCGTGCGGTGGGCATGGACATCTACACCCGGCTGGTCGACGGGCAGATCCCGGTCGAGGACAACTCCGGATTCGACCCGGACCGGATGGCGCGGGGGATGGCGGTCCGGACCCGGTTCTACGACCAGTACTTCCTGGAAGCCACCCGCGGCGGCATCCGCCAGGCGGTGATCTTGGCGGCCGGCCTGGACGCCCGGGCGTATCGGCTGCCGTGGCCGGCGGGCACCGTGGTCTACGAGGTCGACATGCCCGAGGTCATCGAGTTCAAGACCACCACGCTGCGGGAGCTGGGTGCCGAGCCCACCGCCGAGCGGCGCACCGTCGCCGTGGACCTGCGCGACGATTGGCCGGCCGCGCTGCGCGGGGCCGGCTTCGACCCGGCAGCGCCCGTCGCGTGGAGCGCGGAGGGATTGGTGGTCTATCTGCCGGCCGACGCCCAGGACGCGTTGTTCGACCGCATCAGCGCGCTCAGCGCCGCGGGCAGCCGACTGGCCTCGGAGTTTGTGCCGGACACCAGCATCTTCGCCGACCCGCGGTGGCGGGCCCATCACGACAAGATGGCCGAGATCGGTTTCGAAGTCGACTTCAACGATCTCGTCTACCACGGCGACCGCAGCCACATCATCGACTACCTGACGCGGGCCGGGTGGGATGTCGGCAGCCGGAGCGTCGCGCAACTGCACGCCGAGAACGGCTTCGTCTATCCCGACGATGACCTGGCGGCCGCGTTCGCCGACGTGACCTACCTCAGCGCGGTGCGGGCCGGCTGAGCCGGCGGTGCGAACGCCCGTAGTCACAAGCACTCACTCGGCGGCGACCCCCGCGCAGCGAAATTGCCTGCGGTCGAGCGGCGTTCATTCGGGCCGTAGGGTTCTATGATCAGTGGTTACTGGAGGAACACACGAGGGTTCCCAGCTCAACTGAATCGGTGTCAGTGAGGGTCGCGGCGCAGCGGTGCTCTCGCCGGCGCTCGCGGAAAGTGGGTGCATTGGCATGGAGTCCGATCAGCCACGGGCGTCCGCCGAGATGGTTGAGCAGGCGTTGGGGGCGGGTACTCGGCAGCGGGTGGGATGGTTCCGCTTCTTTTTCGATGACCAGCGTTGGGAATGGTCACCCGAGGTCCAGCGGATGCACGGCTATGAGCCTGGCACCGTGACCCCGACCACCGAGCTGGTGCTTGAGCACAAACATCCAGACGACCGCCAACAGGTAGCGGCGACGCTCGAGGAGATCCGCCGGACTCGCAAAGCGTTCAGCACCCGGCACCGGATCTATGACACCGCGGGGCAGGTACGGCACGTGGTGATGGTCGGCGATCAGCTTTACGACGACGCCAACACGGTCGTCGGCGCCTACGGGTTTTATGTCGACGTCACGCCGGCGATGGTCGATGAGCGCGAGGAGATGGTCACCGAGGCCGTCGCGGAGATCGCTGAGCATCGCGCCGTGATAGATCAGGCCAAGGGCATGCTGATGCTGGTCTACGGCATCAGCGATGAGCATGCCTTCGAACTGCTGCGGTGGCGCTCCCAGGATGCCAACGTGAAACTGCGGGATCTGGCCGAGGTGCTCGTTACGGAGTTCATCGCCGCCGGCTGGGACGGCCACCCATCGCCGGGGCGCTATGACCACATCCTGCTCACCGCCCACCGGATGGCGAAACGCGGCGGATCGGAGACGCCGCCGCAGTCGGAGCCGGCGGAACCCGCAACCTGACGAGCCGCGGACGCCCAAGGGGTGGTTGCGCGGCAGCCCAAGCATCAGCCGAGGTCATACCAGCCTCTGTGTGCCCCCACTAGGACTCGAACCTAGGACCTGCGGATTAAAAGTCCGTAGCTCTACCAACTGAGCTATAGGGGCGTGAAGCACAGAATACTGGGTGCTACCGGCTGCCGAACCGGGGGCGCATTTGAGGATTGGGCACGCGGTAACCTAAGCTAGCGTGGCTCCCAACGTAATCGCGTTGCGAGTACCCCGGAGAGATTCGGTTCTGGCCCCCTTCGTCTAGCGGCCTAGGACGCCGCCCTTTCAAGGCGGTAGCGCGGGTTCGAATCCCGTAGGGGGTACAGCGACGCGGCAACGCGGAGCGAGCAGTACAGCAAGGCCCTGTGGCGCAGTTGGTTAGCGCGCCGCCCTGTCACGGCGGAGGTCGCGGGTTCGAGTCCCGTCAGGGTCGCCGATACGGCGAGGCACACGGTGCCTTCCGGCCAGGTAGCTCAGTCGGTACGAGCGTCCGCCTGAAAAGCGGAAGGTCGCCGGTTCGATCCCGGCCCTGGCCACCAGGTTTGACCTGCATAGACATGATTCATGCACTCGGTTGTTGGATTGATTCGTCCGGTTTTTGTCCGGTCTTTGGTGTGTGAATCTCGGTTGCGTGCGGCTGATCGTCCGAAGAACCCTCTGTCAGTAGGCCCTCGGGTATGACATCGCCGTGGTTGCGTCGGAGGTAATCTCGCGCGTCTTCGAGCGACGGGTCATGCTGCAGGCTCTTCTGGAAGTAGTCGAGCCTGTGCTTGGCGTCGTTGATGATCTGTCCCCAGTCCCGTACCCAGACCCTGACTCGGGCACCCGGGGCCTCGGGCAGGTCTGGCTCGAACACCATGCCCTGCTCGCGGCCGCGCTGACTGGCCTCCTGCCGCACGTCATCGTCAATCTCACTGGTGACGAGCCAGAAGTCCCACTGTGTTGTGCTGCTGGCGAATCGCGGGTCCTTCGCGACCGCTTTCGCGTACGACTTGATCTGGTTCAGCTCGGTCAGGCTCGCCACCACTTTGGGGGCCTTCAGCTCGACGACGAGGTGCCTGTTGCGATCGTGCTCGGTGGCCGCGGCTGATAGCAGGAGGTCGAGGCGACCTACGGTGCCGTCGAGCCGCTTGACCGGGGTCTTATCGGCACGGCCTTGCCCGAGAAGTCCAAGGTGCCGATGCAGCGCCGCAGTGAGGCCGCGCTCGCTCACCATGAAGTTGTACTGCTCGCCGAACACCCACAGTTCGCGTTCCAGGATGCGGTGCAGGTGCTCGCGCTCTCCGACCATCTTGTGAGCCTCGGGGTCGAAGACCATCAGTTCAAGGGCGTGCAGGAACTCCAGGCGGTTGGTGACGTCAGTCGACGCCCGTATCACTCGCGAGAGGCCGGTGTTGCGCAGCAGCCGGTCGAGCTGCTCACGTTCTTCCGTCGGCAGGCCGACGTACTCGTCAAGCAGCGCACCTACGTCGCCCGGGCGTTGCTGAATCGAGTCCTTGAGCAGCCCCAGCGTGAGGCGCTTCTTGTTCTTCTCCTTGGGGATGTGGCGCCGGATCGACGTGGCGACCACATCGAACGTGGCTCGCTCGACCTTCTCCTCCTCCGAGGCCGGCTCGCCTTCGTAGGGGTAGACGTTGCCGGACTTCCACTCCTCGACAAGCTCGCGACGGCACTCAGCGCGCCGGGCGTCGAGGTAGTCGTCAAGCACCTGATCCAGTTCCTTGAGGAGCCCGCCGAGTACGGTCGGCGTCGTCTCCATCCGGGCGAGGGGCCACTGGTCGTGGTGCTCGGGCATCTCGTCCCAGAGCAGGTAGGCCGAGTAGGTGAAGTCCGGGCCCGGTGCGGTGTCGAGCGTGTCTACGACGACAGCATCGGCGTCGCAGAGATGGACCGTCCGTTCCTTGGCCTTGGTCCACTCGATGACGCGCAACTTCGCGTGGCGGAGGGTGCCGTCGTGTTCCCACTCGACCGGAAGCAAGGTGTCGCGGGCGATGTTGTCTGTCGGCTGGATGCGCTGACCGTCGTAGGTGACCTCGACCCCGGTATTGGTGATGAGGTACGGCGCAAGGGTCGTACCGATCCGTTCCGCGGCAGTATCGCGGTCGAGAGGATCCAGGGACTCCTTGCCCTCAGCTATGAATCGCGTCCCCGTGTCGGCACCAGTCTCGATCGGATCGGTGACCTCAACGTCCGTGCGGCTGGTTGCACGGGCTCGGATGAGGGTCTGCACCCGTTTCCCGTCGATGCTGTCGCCGACGGTCTCCCAGGTGACCTGCGTACCCAATGCGAAGGCGCGAAGCCGGCCCTGGCCGAAGCGGCCGTGCAGCGGTCGCCGCTCGCCCTTGCTGCGCAGGGCAGTCCTCTTCCATGAGTTGCCGACCCACTTGAACTCGGTGGCGATGTCCTCCGGAGCCATGCCATGACCGTCATCGGTGACCTCGGCCCCGACCACCACGTCAGTCTCGTTCCGATGCAGCACCACGACGACGTGATGCGCGTCGGCATCGAGACTGTTCCAGACGAGTTCAATCACGGCCCTGACCGGATCGTTCTCGTGGGCGAGCTTCTGGACGTGATCGTCACCAGCTTCGAGTCGATACGTCTTCACGCGCGTATCCTGCCAGGCGGCACAGACACGCGGGGCGAGTCGCGTTGTTCTCCGAACTCTCGGACGGTGCGTTCGATCGTCGTTTCCTGCACCGGGATTCCGCTGGCGACGGTCCAGTCGACCGAGACCGGTTCGAGCATGTGCCGCGTGAGGAGATCGTGTACCACTACGTCGACGTTCTCACTTAGCAAGAGGTCGGCGTCGAGACGTTCAAGTTCGTCGAACGCGGCCCGGGCACCACGTCCGAGCAGCTCTGCCAGCTGCGATCCGCGCATGAAACCGTTCATTCGTCGCTCCTTTGCGCCACCCGGTGGCGCGCCGAGCATATTCCTCCGCGGTGACACAGCAGGGCCCAGTCAGTGGTCTGAGCGGTTACCTGCCGTGCAGCCAGCCGTATCACGGTGGCGACGGCGGTTGTGTACGCCAGCAGGTCCGGTATGATGGCTCCTGGAACTCCGAAAGGATTCTGTGAGCCGCAGCCCCGCCCCAGGCGGGGCTGTTGTGCATCTACGGCCAAAGGTTCCACACGCATCTCTTCGGCGCGATGATTTGCGCCAAGTCCGCGTCGGCCTGCCGCGCCAGCGGATTGGTGATACCAGACCGCCGCATCCTGAAATTGAGGTACGACACCAGGTCAGCGGCTTGGAGCAGGCGGCTGTGCTTGGAGGGCGCGAAGTGGAGCGCATCGACGCCTCTGTCGATTTTGGCGGTGTACGGGCTGAGCGTTCCGAGCCGCTGGAAGTGCCAATAACTGGCGCGCAGGGTGTCCGCTTGGTCGATCTCGTCGGCGATGGCCAAGAAGTGCGTGCTCTTCCCCAACGCCATGCCGTTCAACGACTGACACAGGAAGTCAAGCGCCACTCGGTGTGGATGCCACGCTGCCGACCCATACCGTGCCTTGTGCTTCGGTATGTCGATTCCGCGAAATGCCAACTCCAGGCCGTCGCAGGCCGCGATGGCTTCGAGGGCGTCGGAGTAGACCTTGATCCGGGCGCGGATCATCTCCTTCATGCCCGCCCAGTCGCCTTTCCCGCCGCGGATATGGCTTCCGTGAAGCTCGGCATCTGGAGAAACGCTATAACTCCTCGCCGCGTCCGAAACGACTGCGTCAAGGTCGTTCTGGAGCTGGAGAGCGTCGTCAGCAGGCACGACGAGCGCGGTGAGCCAGTACTCGACCTTGTCGTACGACTCGTCGATGTAAGCCAGAAGCACGGTTCGGAGCGTACTGCTCTATGCGGACGCCATTGCGCGGGCGAGTTGGGCGGCGAAGTTCGGTCCGTCATTTACCAGGGCGTAGCGGCCGATCCACCCTGATTGCAAAGCGTGCGTCGTCGTCGCACACGCCGGTACTCGACAACCCCGGTAGCGCCGTCGACACGCGGAACCTGGCGCATCGCCATGCGTGGCACGACGGCGGTGGGGAAGCGGCTGGCCGGATCGCCGTATACCGCTGGTTACGTGACCAGCGCCGCACGATCCGCCGAGCGGTCAGGTACGCGTGCTGAGCGACCTCCACAACGGCGACGGCCTTCCTGAGTCCGTAGACGCGCCAGAACCGGCCAGGGCCATGGCCAGGCTGCCGCCACTGTCCGGGTGCGATGTGTTGATACTCCTTGTCGCCGTCCATGTTTGGCGACGAGTGCTTGGTGAAATAGATCGCCAGGCATTTCGGATCGCACGCTTTGAGGCCGTTGCGCACGTCGATGGCGGTGCCAGCCAGGCGATGCCGCGCCTTCTGCTCCGGGTCGGGGTGGTTGACGACCTGTGCCCACGTGTCGGACAGCCATTGGGCGAAGCTGTGACCTGATCGGCCCAGCGACATCGGTGGTGCCATCCACAAGTGGATGTGCGGGGCGCCGCGCCGCTGGAACTCCAGCTTCCAGATGTAGCGGGCCGGTTCTCCATATTCGCGCTGAAAGCGCTTCCGCCGCAACACCATGTGTCGCTTGGCGCTGGCGCCATCTGGGGCGACGGCCTCCCAGTCTCCGGGGTAGGTCAGGGTGATCATCGCCGGTACTCGCCCGGGTTCCACCAACGGCGTGTAGTCGAGTTCGGCGAAGGTGCGACACATCGCAGCACGCGACTTACGTGACCATTCGGTGATCGAACGGCCAGGTGGGTCAGTTTCGTCCCGGCCGGACTTGATGTGGTCTTCTTCCACCGCCACGTCGAACCGGTGCCGATCCACCTCGCGTTCGGCTGATCTTTCGGCGCGGACCGGATTTGCCCAGCTCAGGCGGATCACGCCGGGGCCAACAGTGATCCGAAAGCGACCGGATTCCGGTTCTACGCCGAGTCGTTCTCTGCCGTGTGCCCACTGAGCCGGCGGCTCGAAGAGCGCCGCTGCCGAGATGGTGTGCTGACCCCGCTTTTCGCTGCTGCGGAACGTGCGGCCGCCCGGATCTCGCGGAACACTGCGTCGCCGGAGGTCATCCCAGGATCTCCAACGCCTGAAGGACAGGAGATTTCGCCCGGGGTAGTTGTGACGCGATCGCGATCAGCCGGGCCGGTTTGCCGCCCCGGCGTAGCCACTCCCGCAGCGCGTCGCGCGCCAGTTCGTATCCGACGTCGCCGCGCAGGCGGAATGCGTCGGCGATGGACCGTTCGGGGGAGTAGATCCCGATCGTTTGATCTGATCCCGGGATCCTGATCTCTTCGCGTCCGATCTCAAACGTGGCCCGATCGAAGTGGTGCCACGCGATCGCGCCAGTGCTGGCCGGTGTCCTCGCCCCGCGGGGGATCGCGACGTCCAGCACGGTAGGGATCGCGTCGGTCAGATCGTGGTAGACGAGCGCGGAGGTGAGGCAGATCGTCGCCTCCGGGCGACGTGTCGCGGCCTCGATCTGATCCCAGTCGGCGGCGGACGCCTTTGCAGGGAGGTAGATGCCGCGGGCGATGCGGTCGAGCCGACCGGCACGCGCGCCGCGGTAGAGCCCGCTGCGTGACAGGCCGGCGCGCTTCGCGGAACTCGGGGTCAGGGCTTCCACGGCGCTACCTCCTCTCCGCTGAACGGCTGATACGAAACGTTTGCAGATAATGCTACCTGTAGACGGTTCGTATCAGTGTGAGTCGGGGGTCGCACGGGCCAACATGCTTCACCTGTCCAAGCCCGATGTGTCACGGTGGTGTCACACGAGCCGCACCTCAACCGTTTGTCCAACACATTGAAAGTCCAGTTCAGGGGAGTGAGATCGCATAACTATCGGCTGCGCCGAGAATGACAAGAGGGTCGTTGTCAACGGATGCCAGCGACCCTGGCTTCAGCCTCGGCAAGGCCGGTCAGTGAGCGGCCAGAGTGAGCAGCATCTCGGCCAACTTGGCCGTCGCCGGCCCGAGCTTGGACTGCTCGGCAGAGGCGAGGTAGATGTCCCACATCACCGCGGGCCGCACGGCCAGCGCCCGCAGGTCGGGAAAGCGGGCCGCCTCGCTGGCCGGCATGAAAATGGTGCCGATGCCGTGCCGCACCAGGTCGGCCGCGATCGAGTACTCGAGCGCCACTTCGTGCGGTGTATGCGCGGTGACGCCGGCGGCGGCGAACGCGTCGTCGACGATGCGCCGGAGCCCGAATTGCGGTGGGAAACCGATGAGATCCTCGCCGGTGAGTTCGGTGATGGCGACGTGATCCCGTGCTGCGAGTGGATGGTCGGCGCGGCAGACGAAGACCATGGGCTCCTGGCGCAGCAGTCGCATCTGAACACGCCCCGGAAAGCGGTCGGGGGCCGACACCAGCGCCAGGTCGAGTGATCCGTCGGTGATCGCTGACAGGTATGCGCTGGAACCGGATTGACTCTGTCGCAACCGGATCTGGACAAACGGATAGTCCCGGTGGAACTGTCCGAGCACCTTCGGAACGTCCAGCGCACCAGACGTGATGAGGGCACCGAGGTCGACCGTCCCGGTGAGTTGGCCGCGGAAGTCGCCGACGGAATCCTTGGCAATGCGGGCGGTGTGCAGGACACGGCTGGCGTGCTCGCGGAACAGTTCACCCCCCGGGGTGAGCTTGATCTGTTGGCGGGACCGGTCGAACAGCTCGACGCCGAGTTCCTTTTCCAACTTGCCGACCGACGTGGAGAGCGCGGATTGAACGACGTGAGCACGGTGGGCGCCGCGGGAGAAGCTCAGCTCGCCCGCGACGGCGACGAAGTGTTCGAGCTGGCGCAGTTCCATACCCTCGTTCTATCAACAATGCAGATGAGAAGTATCAAAACCATTCGTTGGACTCGATGACTGACCTCCGGTGTGATGGGAATGTCGAAGGAGAGGACCAAACGATGCAAGCGATCGTCACGCAGGACCGCTCGGCCGGGATTTCGGGTCTTTCCCTGGTCGACATGCCCTATCCGCACGCCGCCGAGAACGACGTCGTCGTCTGTGTGCATGCGGCGGCGGTCACGCCGGGGGAGCTGGACTGGCCCGGAACGTGGACTGACCGAGCCGGACGGGACCGCACGCCTACCATCCCCGGTCATGAAGTTTCCGGCGTTGTCGCCGAATTAGGCTACGGCACAACTGGGTTGACCGTCGGTCAACGCGTCTTCGGTATTACCGACTGGACTCGCAACGGCACGCTGGCCGAATACGTTGCGGTAGAGGCCCGCAACCTCGCGCCGCTCTCGGCCGGTATCGACCACACGGTCGCGGCGGCGCTGCCGGTCTCCGGTTTGACGGCGTGGCAGGGATTGTTCGAACACGCCCGGCTCGAAGCCGGGCAGACGGTGCTGATCCACGGTGCCGCGGGTGCCGTGGGGTCGATCGCGGTGCAACTCGCGCACGAGGCGGGAGTCAGGGTGATCGGCAGCGGACGAGCCAGTCAGCGGGAGGCGGTGTTGGGGCTGAACGCCGACGCCTTCCTGGACCTGCAGGCGGACCGACTCGAAGATATCGGCGAGGTCGACGCGGTGTTCGACGTGATCGGTGGTGAGATTCTCGATCGCTCGGCTCAATTGGTGCGTGCCGGCGGAACGCTCGTCACCATCGCCGAACCGCCGCGCGTCCACCCCGACAAGGCGCGGGCGGTCTTTTTCGTCGTAGCACCCGACCGCGCCCAACTGGCCGCTCTGGAGCGCAGGGTCCGCGACGGTCGGCTGTCCCTGAACGTCGGGACGGTCCTTCCACTCGCCGACGCGCCCAAGGCGTTCGACCCCGCCTACCGGCGTCCGGGGAGAACCGTCATCCGCGTCGCGGCTACGCCGGACGCCTGCTGATGTCGGCGCGCCCTAACTCGCGGTCATCAGCGCGGCGATGCCGCCGCCGAGGGCATCGCACACCACGCCCGGCACCTCATGCAGCAGCATGTGCCCGGCGGTGGGGTGGTGCAGATGCTGCGCGCCCGGAATCGCGGCGACCAGTTCGCGGGCGTGGGCGGGCGGGATGAGCTTGTCGGCGCCGCCGCTGATGACGGTGGTGTGGGCGGTGATGGTGCCCAGCACCCGGTACTGATCGTGTTCTTTGAGTCCGCGCAGGAATCCCACCTTGGTCGGCAACGGGGTGGCGTTGATGCTGCCCGCCGACACCGCGACCAGCGCGTCGCGGGCGGTGGCGCCGTAGCCGCCGTAGCGGGTCAGCGCGCCGCAGAGCGGCTGCACGACCGCGCGAACGGCCGCGTCGGTGGCCGCCCGCGGGCCATGCTGGACCAGCCCGTAGGCGACGTCGATGGCACGGGTCGCTAGCAGGCGGCCGATGCCGCGCTCGGCCACTTTGCCGGCCGCGGTGCCCACCAGCACGAGGTGATCCGGGTCGACGGGTCGGCGGTGCCCGGGCTGCCCCAGATACGCCAGCGCCGCCATGCCGCCCATCGAGTGGCCGGCCAGCGTGACGTGGCCCGTCACCCGCAGGGCCGCCAGCACCTCGGCGAGATCCTCGGCGAGCCGCGCGATGCGGTAGGTGCGCATCGGCGCGCCGGCGGAATTGCCGTGGCCGCGGTGGTCGTAGGTGATGACCCGGACCGCCTCGCCACCGCGGTCGGTCAGTTCGGCGACCTGGATGGCCCAGGACTCCTGGTCCAGGCACAAGCCGTGCAGCAGCACGACGGTGTGGGCGGCGCCCTGTGGTCCGTAGTCGCGGACCGACAGCCGCACCCCGTCGCTGGTGACGACGACCCGGTCAGAACCGCGCCGATGCGAGGCCGGCGCGGGCCCGCGCGATGGGCGGACAACCTCGATGACCGTCATCCCGACTCCCTTCGCGAAGAGGCCCCCGTGGGTCCCGCCCGACCGGCGTTCCCTAACCATAGCGGCGCTACGGTTAGGGAAGTGTCACCAATTTTGGTGGCGCTAGCGCCGGCGCGCGGCCGGAGTTCAGGCCGCGCGCCTACGCGGCCGAACGCGGGCCCGGCGGAGCCGGTGCCAGGTGAAACACCGTGGCCGCGACCGGGATCCGGTCATGTTCACGGCGAGCCAGCAGCGCGGCGTTGTCGGGCAGTTGCCGCGCGGTGATCTCACCCGCGGCGATCCGGCGCAGCGCCTCGTGGGCACGGGCCAGGTCCGCCCGCTTGCGGTACTGGCCGCCGGGAAGCTTGACGCCGGCCCACACGCCGTATTCCTCCCCGTGCTCGAGGGCGTGGTGCGCGCAGCGGCGTTGTTGCGCCAACGGGCAGCGGCGCAAACACAACAGGCGCGCTTCGGTGGCGGCTTGTTCGTACGCCCGTGCCTTGGCGGCGCCGTCGCCGTCATCGTCGTCGGAGTAGCCGAACCACAGATCGGGGTTGGTCGCGCAGGGGTGTGCCATCGGGCCCGCCTCCGTCCCTAGAAACGTATATGAAACTGTATACGTAGTTCGCCGGACTGCGCAAGCGAAACGGGATGAAAACATATAAACGATGGCGTGAGCAACGGTCTGTGTACCATCCGAGCTATGCCCGGGGCGCCACGGTGAGCCGTGAATCGGCGGGGGCTGCGCTGCGAGCGCTGCGCGAAGCACGTGACCTGTCGTTGGCCGATCTCGCGGCGGCCACGGGCGTCAGCATCATGGGGTTGAGCTACCTGGAACGCGGCGCGCGAAAACCGCACAAGGGCACAGTTCAGAAGGTAGAGAACGGACTTGGCCTGCCGCCCGGCACCTACGCCCGGCTGCTGGTGGCCGAGGACGCCGACGCCGAACTTGCCCAGGTGGTTGCCGTCGAGCCGGCCGCGGCGCGCTCCGTGCGGTCCGTCGGCGCGGTGGTCGTCGACCGGCACAGTGACACCGAAGTGCTCGAAGGCTATGCCGAAGCCCAGCTCGAGGCGTTGCGGTCGGTGATCGATCGACTGCCTGAACAGACAGCAGACGAATATGAGACGTATATTCTCTCTGTGATCGCGCAGTGCGTGAAAGCGGAGATGCTGGCCGCCAACTCCTGGCGGGTGGCGGTGAACGCGGGTGCGGACTCGGCGGATCGACTCCTGGGGCACCTACACGCATTGGAGGGGATCCGCAGCGCCCTGCTGGCACGGATGCCGACCAGCCTGGGGGCCCGTTTCGATCGGGCCTGCACCCAGTCGCCGCTGCCCGAGGCCGTCATCGCGGCGCTGCTCGGTGTCAGCACCCAGGAGCTGTGGGATATCCGCAATCGGGGCGTCATCCCACCCGGCGCCTTGCCCCGGGTGCGGGCATTCGCCGACGCCGACCCGGGCCTGGGGTGGGAGGAACCCGGTGACCGGCGGTGAGCTGGCGGTCCTCAGCCATGCCCATCAGCTGTTTGCGGGTAACCCCCGGCCGGTGACGTTGGAAGCGGGCACCGCCGGTTACGACGCCGTGTTGGCGCGGGCCGCCGAGCTGAACACCGGCGGGGGCCAGGACCGCTATCGGCTGGCGGTCGCCGACAGCCGCGCCGCACTGCAGTCCTCCGGCCGCACCGATGCGGTGATCACCGGCGTTCTCGCCCGAGCCCACCAGGACCACGCCACAGTCCGCGCGCTCACCAAACACCTCGTCGACGAGGCCCGCGCCGACGCGGCCAGCGTTGCGGATACGCCCTTAGCGCAGCGGGAGTTGCTGCGACGCCGGGTGGCGCGGCTGCGCGCCCAACGGGCCCATCTGCTGTGGGCGCGCCAGCGGGCACGACGGCACCGGGCCGCGCTGCGCGGCCTGCACTACCGGGTGCTGCACCGGCACGGCACCGGCCTGCACGGGGTGCGGTTGCCGCCGGCCAACAGCCGGGCCGGGATCGCGGTGCGGGCCGCGCTGTCGCGGCTGGGCCGCCCCTATGTGTGGGGCGCGGCCGGGCCGCACCAGTTCGATTGTTCGGGCCTGACGCAGTGGGCCTACCGGCAGGCGGGACTGCACCTGGACCGCACCACCTACCAGCAGATCCACCAGGGCATCGCGGTGCCACGCGGCCAGGTCCGGCCCGGCGACTTGGTGTTTCCCAACGCCGGGCATGTGCAGTTGGCGATCGGCCACAACCTGGTGGTCGAGGCGCCGCATGCCGGTGCCTCGGTGCGGATCAGCCCATTGGGTGCGCACGTGCAGATCCGGCGCCCGGTGTGAGCCCCCCCGGTTATTGTTGCCGGTCCGGTGAGCTGCGTACGGTGGGCACATGGCCCAGCAGATCGGCTCCTCGGCGGCCGCCCTCCAGGCGGTGCGGGCCGCGCTGGCGACGCAGCGGGCCAACGCGGCCCAGGCGGATCGCGCCTTGGCCGAGGCCCTCACCGCTGCGCACGCCGCGACCGTGGCGGGTGCCAAGCGACTCGACGCGGTGGCGGTCGAGATCGACGACGGCGTGGCCAATCCGGCCGGATTCGCCGTCGATACCGCGTTGGGTGCGCGGGAATTTCAGAGGTTCCTGATCGCCAAACAGCGAGAGATCCTCGCCGTGGTCGCCGAAGCCCACCAACTTGACATCGCGCAACGGGACCGGGTCGAGGCGCTGCGCGCCGCCTACTCGGCCCCGGACGGGGACTGACGCGGGCAGCCAGTCGGTTGGTGAATTGTTGGGCGCATCACCGCTGGGTACCGTCACCGCCATGGAGGGGTTGATGCGCGGCGTGCGCCACGCGCGCTGACGTTGACCTAGCCGATGGCAACGCCTGACGAGGTCCGCACCGCGGTGCAGCACGTGCAAAACTGCACCGGGCAAGAGGACGCCTGGCAAGCCGGGTTGACCTCCACCGAGGTGGCCATCGCCTCGGTGCCGTCCTTAGCGGTGGTGGCGACACCCGAACAACTCGACGCGATTCTCGCCAAGATCCACCAGCAACGACCCTGGCTGTTCGAGCCCAGCACGGGGGCGCCGATCACGCCGCCGCCGGGCCCCGCGCCCAACCCGCCGGCACCGAGGGGGTCTGCACCGCCCGCCGATGACCGGCAACGCGGTGCGGCGGCGGAGACGATGAAAGACGCCGAAGCCGCGCTGGCGCGGCTGAACTCCGATGTCGCCGAATTCGATCGGCACATGCTTGAGGCAATCCTGCAGGCACACAAGACGACCGAGGGCGGCAAGAAGCAACTCGAGCAGCTGGAAAACGACATCGAAAACGCGGTCAAGACGCGAAAATTGGACACGCCGCTAGGAGCCCGCGAATTCCAGCGGTACCTGATCGGCAAGCTCAACGACATCCTCGCCGTGGTGGCCGCAGCAAACGACAGCGACGCGTCGAAGGCGGCGCTGGCGGCGGCGTTGGCCGCGCTGTACGCCGCGCAACGCGGCGACGGGGAGCAGGGGGAAACCGGCCCGTCGCCGCCCGCCGCAGCACCCGACGACCCGCCCGTGCCCGACGTCGCCGCGGACCCAGATGTGGATTCGCTGCCGCCCGACGATCCCGTGGCCGTCGGCCAGGGGCTACCGGCGGCCGGCGCGGCGGCGCCGCCGCCCGCCGCCCCGGCGCCGCCGCAACCGCTACCCGGCCTGGCCGCGCCGAGCGGGGGCGCGCTACCGGCCGGGTTGCCGGTGCCCGGGCTGGCGCCGGGCCCCGCACCGGAACGACCACCGCAGGATCTCGGCGACGACCGACTGCTACCCGACGACATGTCGGACGACGTCGCGCCGGAGGAGGATCCCGACGGCCCACCCGACGACGAGCCCGCCGCGCCGGAGTCGGCTCCGGTAGCGGGCCCCACCACGGTCACGCTGCCCGACGGTGAGACCGTCACCGCCGCCAGCCCGCAGCTCGCCGCGGCGATCCAGGCCGCCGCGGACGGAACTCCTATCGCAGATGCGTTCCGCCAGCAGGGCATAACCATTCCACCGCCGGGCACCGCGGTCACCGACCCGATCGACCCCTCGCAGCTCGCCCCCGGCGACATCGGTATGTTCACCGACCGCCACGCGCTCGCCGTCGGGCACAGCAATGCGCTGCTTGACGGTCAGATTCAGCGCATCGCCAACGTCAATGGACCAAGTTTTTTAGGCTGGCAGCATCCGCCGGCACCGGAGACGGCGGTCGCGCCGACCGCCCCGGGCCCGACGACCAGCGAGCCGCCCATCCCGACGAGGCCGTCGCGGACCGTCGCCACGTAACGAGACGGCCGGCTACCGCGCTGGCCGCGTAACAGGAGGTAGAACATGGCAGATCGAATCCATGTGGTGCCGGCGAACCTCACCGAAGCCGCTGCCCACCACCGGCAGACCGCCGAGTACCTCCGTACCATCCCGTCCACGCATGCGGCCATCGAAGAAAGCCTGGAGTCACTCGGGCCGATCTTCAGCGGGCTGCGGCAGGCCGGCATCGAACTGCTCGAGCAGCGCCGCCAGTGCTACCAGCGGCAGGCCGACGCACACGCCGAAACCGCGGCGAACCTGCTGAAATCGGTACGCCTGTGGCAACAACAGCAGGCCGACGCCGGGGATCGCTTCGACGGCATCGTCGATGACCGTCAATGACCGACGCCAACCCCCAGTTCGACACCTCGCATCCGAGCGGACACATCCTGTTTCGGTCCAGCCGCGGCGGGTGCCTGCACAGCGTGGCGCTCAGCGAGGCGGCGCTGGACACCGACGCGGAGACCTTGGCGCACGGCATCCTGCTGGTCGCCGAGGTGTCCTACCTCAAGGCTGCGTTACAGGTGCGCGGCGAGATTGTGGCCGCCGGGCACACGCCGTCCGCGGCGGTGCCCACCCCGCGGGATCTTGAGGTTGCCACCGAGAAGCTGCTGGCGCATCAACTGCGCCCACGGGCCGGTACGCATTGACCGGATGCCCGCGCTGGGGTCGGTGCCGTTGCGATCTAGTGCACCCAGCGGTGCGCCGCGTCCGGGTCGGGGGCAATGCCGGTCGGGGGTTCCACCGGCGCGGAGCCGAACAGCCCGCGGGCCCGCTGCAGCAGGGCGCGCACTTCATCGAGCTGCTGCTGAAGCACCGATTCAGCCATGTCTGCCAGGCTACTCACGCCCCATCGCCCCCACAATTCACCGAGTGGGGGGCCGTCGGAAGCTGAACTGCCCAGTTCCGGGGTGACGGTACGCTGGCGCGGGTGGGGATCTTCGGTCGGCGAACGGCTCGGCGGCGTCTCCGCAAGGCGGCCCGCCAATCGCTGGCGACGCCGGCGTTCAGCCCGCCCATCGACTCCACCCCGTGGGTGCTGGGTGGCCTGTGGCCAGCCGAGTTAGCGGAGATCACCGCCCAAAACGCCGCGGTCGCAGAGTATCTCAACGCCGATCTGCAACGGATCGCCAACTCCGCGAACGAGCGGATCCAGAAGTTACGGCAAGCCAACCTGACCGCCGTGGCCCGGCAAGCCGAAGAAGAGCGAGTGATCAAGGCCGCCCGCGAATTCGCGGTGCTGCGGGTCGAGTCGACGGTCCGGGCGATGCGCAACGAGAGGCCGGCCCCCGACGATCGGGGGGCCGCCGAGGGGACCACCACGGTCCTGCGCCCGCCGCCAGCGCGCGGCGAGCCGGAGGTCACCGAACCCGAGCCGGTCACCGACCGCAGCACCGGGGAACGGCGCACCGAGGGGCTGGTGACTACTCCGCTGGAGGTGGAGCGCACCGCGGAGCTGGGCACCACGCCGCTGACCGTCGAGCGCACCGCGGAGCTGGGCACCACGCCGCTGACCGTTGAGCCGACCGAGGAGCTGACCACCCGGACGCTGCGGGAGGTGACCACCGACACGCTGGACACCGATAGCGCCAAGGACGCGTCGACCGACACGCTGGCCCCGCCGCCCGGCGCCGACGAGGTCACCGACCGCCAAGCGGAGACGCCGCGGCGGGGCGACGGCCCGACCGAGGAACTGACCGCGCGGACCGACAAGCTGACCGCCCGGCGCCCGGGCGAGGACCGGACCGACAAACTCACCCCAAAACACGCCGCGGCCGACGTCGAGCCGACACCGGCCGAACCGGAGTCCGGCCACACCCGGTTGAAGCGGTTACTCGCGTTCGTCGCGCGCCAGCAACCGGAGCTGTGCTGGGCCGTCGGGGACCGTGCGGATGGCACCACGGTCTTGGTCACCGACCTGGCGCACGGATGGATACCACCCGGGATCGCGCTGCCCGCCGAGGTGCGGCTGCGGGAACCGGGTCGTCGCGGCGGCACCGTGGCCGCGTTGCTGGGGCCCACCACGCTGTTCACCACCTACGCTCCGGGCGATCGGCTCGGCTGGACAACCGATTTCGCCCCGATCGAGTCCGCGCTGCAGTCGCGTGAACTCCCCGCGGTTAGCGACCTCGGACGCCAGCTGAGCGACGCCACCCAGGCGCGCGAAGACCTGCCGCGGCTGGTGCACGCCGCGGCCGAGGCCGCCGCGGCGGGAAGCGCCGTGGCCGACTCCGAGATGGACCTGCTGCGGGTGCACCTCGACACCGCGCGCTACCAGTTGCTGACCCAGTACCCCGACGTCGATGCCGCCCTGCTGCTGAACTGTCTGCTGCTGGCCGCCACCGAAGGCCTCGCCGCCGGCGACACCGTCTCCGCCAACTACCACTTCTCGTGGTTCCAGGTGCTGGACAGGTTGCCGCCCGGCGATTAGCTGGACAATGAATTGACGCTGGTCGGGGCGGGTCGGATACTGGCATGGTGTCCGGGGCGGACCATCCCGCCGAACTGAGCGACAAGGATCTCGTCGAAGCAGTTCTGCGGGAATTAAGCGAGGCGGCCGACAAGTGGGAGGCACTGGTCGCGGAGGCCGAGACCGTCACCTACAGCGTCGATCTGGGCGATATCCGCGCGGTGGCCAACGCCGACGGCAGGCTGATCGAGCTGTCCCTGCATCCCGGGGTCGTCACCGACTACACCCATGACGAGCTGACGGATCGACTGAACCTCGCGTTCACGGCGCTGCGGGAGGAAGCCGAGGCCGACTACCGGGCCCGCTACGGCGGCGGCGCGCGATGATGCCCGACCCGATGCGGGACGGCGTCGCGCTGCTGATTCGCGGCCACCGCCTCTACGCCGGGGACGACGTCGCGCCACCGGCCGCGCAGACACCGCAGACCCTCCACCACCATGCCGACCGGCTGGTGCGAAGCGTCACCCGCGACGGGACTGGAGCCGCGGCACCCCTTACCCGTCGGCTGGCCGCCGGCCTGACCGGCATGGCGGCCGTCGACACCGAAGCGGCGGCGCTGCTGACCCGCGCGCGAACCGAGCGTGAGCTGGGGCGGCGGGCCACCCGAGCGCTGCTCGACGACGCCCTCGCCGACACCATGCCCGCCGCGGACACCGCGCTCGGGCAACGGGAAGCCCTGCGCCGCATGACGGCTCGGCTTCGCGGACAACGACGCCACGTCCGCCGATCCCGATGCCGCGCCCGCGACCTGACCCGGCGGATGCGGCGGCTGACCTACCCGCACCGCCACCGCGCCGCCGAACGCCACCGCGTCGCGGCGCACGCCATCCCAGTGCGGGCGGTGCGTTTCGCCCGGGCGGCGCCGTCCGGCACGGCGCGGAACCGGATCGCCCACGCGCTGGATCGCCTCGGCATCACCGACCCGGCCGCGCGGCGCAACTGGCTGCGCGGCTACGAAACCCTGATCGCCCGCGAGTCGGGGGGACGGGCGCTGGCGGTGGCGACCGAACCGGCCACCGCGCCCGGACCCCTCCAGCCCGATGGCCACCGGCTGGGCTACGCCCGCGGCCTCACCCAGACCCTCCCGGCCACCTTCGCCCAGTACCACCAGCCCGGCACCTCGACCAACATCTACGACCCGGTGGCCAACATCTGCGCGTCGATCAACTACGTGATGCATCGCTACGGCGTGACCGCCGACGGTGCGAATCTTGTTGCGCTGGTGCAGCAAGCGGATTCCAGGCGTCCGCCGAAAGGATACTGACCGTGCCGCTGAACCTGTCGAACCGAGACCAGAACTCGGGCCACCTGTTCTACAACCGGCGGCTGCGGGCCGCGATCACCCGATTCTCGGTCCGGATGAAACACGACGACCGGAAACAGCAGGCGGCGCTGGTGTTGTCGATGGTCTTCGTGCTCATCGGCGTCGGCTGGATGGCGCTGCTGCACCTGATGAAGCCCGCCGGCCTGGTGGGCCAGTCGGCGATCGTCGGCGACCGCGACACCGGCCAGGTGTACGCGAAGATCGACGGACGGCTGCATCCGGCGCTCAACCTGACCTCGGCGCGGTTGGCGGTCGGCAGCGCGGCCAGGCCGACCTGGGTGACCGCCCGCGAAATCGCCAAATATCCGACCGGCCCGATGATCGGAATACCGGGCGTCCCAGATGATCTCGGTGTCACCGCCGGTCCGGTGTCGGCGTGGTCGGTGTGCGACACCGCGGCCTTCGCCGGCAGCGGGGCGGCGCCGACGGTGACCTCGATCGCCGGGGAGTTGTCGGTGTTCGGCCGGGCCGCGCCGATGGGTCCCGCCCAAGCCATCCTCGCCAGGCATAAAGACACGACCTACGTCATCTGGGGCGGTCACCGGTCGGCGATCGACCCCACCGACCGGTCGGTGACCTTCAACCTAGGTCTCGACCTGGCGGTGACGCACCCGATCGCGCTCTCCAACGCCCTGTTCGACGCGCTGCCGGCCACCGAACCCCTGGTGGTTCCACAGATCCCGGAGAAAGGCACCCCCTCGGGCTGGGTCCGCGACGCCACCGTCGGCACCGTCCTGCAGACCCGCGACGCCAACGGCGCCGTCAGCGGCTTTTATGTCCTGCTGCCGGGCGGCGTGCAGCAGATCACCAGTTTCGTCGCCGACCTGCTGCGCACCTCGGACGCGCAGGGCTACCCGACTCCGCGGCTGGTCGGCCCGGACAAGCTGGTCGATATCCCGGTCGTCGACGTGCTTGACGTGGACTACTACCCGCGCGGTCGGCTGCAGTTTGTGGACACCACCGCCAACCCCGTCACCTGTGTCGGCTGGCAGAAACAGTCCAGCGATCCGCAAGCCGCGGTCGCGGTGCTCACCGGGCGGGGGCTGCCGGTACCGACCAGCATGGACGCCCGGATGGTGACCCTGGTACGCGACGATCGGGCACCCGATTCGGTGGAGGCCGACCGGACGCTGGTGCTGCCCGGCGCGGCCAACCTCGTCGCGACCACCAGCGGTGTCGCAACCGCCGACACCCGCGAAAGCCTGTATTGGGTGTCGCCACAAGGTGTTCGGTACGGCATCCAATGGGATCAGCAGACGCTGCAGGCGCTTGACCTCGACCCCCGCAGCGCCGTGCAAGCCCCCTGGCCGATCGTGCGCACCTTCGCCGCCGGGCCGGCGATCAGCCGCGACACCGCCCTGCTGGCCCACGACACCATCGCCGGACACGGCGCGGTGGCCCCCGTCTCGCGCGCCGAGACAACGGGGGGCTAGCCATGTCCAAACGCGGATTCGTGCGCGCCGCCCGCCGGCCGGTACCGGTCGTCCCACCGGCGCGGGTGGCGGTCGCCGCACCGCTGGCCCTGCCGGAACGCGAGCCGCGCAACATCCTGCTGATGATCGCCATCCCGGCGCTGCTGGTCGGCATCGTCGGCACCCTGGTGGTGATGTACACCTCCGGGGTCCGGTCGCTGCAGTCGGGGTTCTTCCCGATGATGGGGCTGGCCGGTTTCGGCGCGTTGATGTTTTCCGGCCGGTTCGGCCGCGGCCGCCGGATCAGCTGGGGCGAACAGGAAAAACAGCGCCGGATCTACCTGCGCCAACTCGACGAGGACCGCGACGAGGTGCAGCGGGCCGCCCAAGAGCAGCGCCGCAGCCAGCTTTTCGTGCACGGCGACCCGCAGAAGCTGGACACCGTGATCGGGGGCCCGCGGATGTGGGAGCGCCGACCCGAGGACCCCGACTTTCTGGATGTGCGGCTGGGCATCGGCGTGCAGGCAACCAGCGATTCGGCGGTGTCGCTGCAGTGGCCGGAGGTCCCGATCGGCGAAGAACTCGAACCGGTCACCGGCGGGGCGTTGCGGGATTTCATCCTGGAGCAGAGCAAGATCCGCGGTATCGGGAAGGTGGTGAGCCTGCGCTCGAAACCCGGCTTCAGCTTTGTCGGTGCCGACCCCGGCGAACTGCACGACCTGATGCGGGCGATCTTGTGCTCGCTGGCGGTCTACCACAGCCCGCACGACGTGAAACTCATGGTGGTCACCCGGCACCCGCAGCTGTGGTCGTGGCTGGTGTGGCTGCCGCACAACCAACACGACGAGATGTTCGACGCCTGTGGTCTGCGGCGGCTGGTGTTCACCGCGCCGAACGAACTCGAAGAGGCGCTGGACGCCGAACTGCACCGCAAGGGGCGTGGACCGTGGACCCCGCCGACCGGCGCCAGCCCCACCTCGATGCCCTCCCCGATCGAATCGGCGACGGGGCCCGCGCTGGGCCCGCACTGGGTGATCGTCGACGACAACGCCGGCACCCCCGAGCAATGGGAGGGCGTCACCGGGCAGAAAGGGATGGCCGGGATCACGGTGCTGCGGCTGGCCACCCGCCCCGGCACCGGGGTCGGCTTCGCCGACGCGGAGCAGCGCTTCGAACTGGCCGACGGCCGGCTCCGGCACCGCGACGCGTTTTACGCGGTCGCCGACATGGTGGCCGACAGCACCGCGCACCGCTATGCGCGGGCGTTGGCGCGGTGGTCCCCGATGGCGGCCGGGGAGCTGCCGACCACCGATAGCCAAGGCGGGGAACTGTTGCGCGCGCTGGGCGTCACCGACCCGCGCCAGCTCGATGTGGACCGGCTGTGGGCCGAAAGCCGCGGCCGCGGCGACCCGAAGTGGGCGATGGTGCCGGTCGGGGTCAAACCCGGCGGGGAGCTGCAGTATGTCATCTTGCGCGCCAAGGATTTCGGCGGTTTCGGGTTCCACTCGGTGGTGATCGGCACCTCGGGCTCCGGCAAATCGGAATACTTCTTGTCGCTGTGCAGCGGGATCGCACTGACTCACTCACCGGAGACGTTCATCGTCATCTTCGTCGACATGAAGTTTGAGTCTGCGGCCCAGGACCTCGACGGGTTCCCGCACGTGGCCGGCTCCCTGTCCAACCTGGGCAAGGACGACCGGCATCTGGCCGACCGGATGCGCAAGGCGATCAACGGCGAGATCGCACGGCGGTACCGGCTGTTCAAGGACGCCGGCGCGCGCGACGCCAACGAGTACGAGGAAATGCGGTTGGCGGGACGGGATTTAGAACCGGTGCCGATCCTGCTGGTCATCATCGACGAGTACCTGGAGCTGTTCATCCACCACCAGGAGTGGATTGACCTGGTCATCCACATCGGTCAGGAAGGGCGCGGCTGCAACGTGTTCTTCACCCTCGGCGGCCAGCGGTTGGACCTGTCGTCGCTGAGCAAGGCGAAAAGCAACATCGCGTTCCGGGTAGCGTTGCGCGCCGAGACCGCCGAAGACTCCCGCGACGTGATCGGCAGCGACGCGGCGCTGCACCTGCCGTCCCGGGAGAACGGGTACGCGCTGCTCAAGGTCGGGCCCCGCGACCTGGAGCAGTTCCGCTGCTTCTACGTCTCCGCGCCGTTTGTGCTGCCGAAGAAGACGGCGCAGGTGAACAAGACTGTCGCGGTGGGCTTCTCGCAGCCGCGGCCGTTGACCTGGGAGTACCAGCCGCTCAGCGCGGCCGACAGCGCGGCATTGACGGTGGTCGACGAGACCGAGGAACCCGACGAGTTCGTGTTCCATCCGGACGGGTTCCGCAAAAAGAAGGTCGTCGACGTCATCCGGGAGTCGTTGAGCGCCCATCCGGCCCGCCCGCCGCACCGGATCTGGTTGCCGCCGCTGGAAGCCAGCGAGCCGGTGGATGCGCTGGTGGGACGGTGGCGGGGTCAGCCGTGGCACGTCGGGTACGGGCAGAACCGTGGTCTGCTGTTTCCGCTGGGCGTCGTCGACATCCCCGACGAGCATGCGCAGCGGGTGCACGTCATCGACGCCGAACTCGACAATTTGATGGTGGTCGCGACCGCCCAACGCGGCAAATCCACCACCTTGATGACGGTGATGATGTCCGCGGCGCTGATGTACCGGCCGGATCGGGTGACGTTCTTCTGCATCGGCGCGGCGCTGTATCCGGTGGAGACCCTGCCGCACGTCGCCGGGGTGGTCAGCCTGGCCGACAGCGAAGGCGTGTCCCGCACCATCGCCACCATCGAAGGGCTGATCCGGGCGCGGGAGGCGGCCTTCAAGCACTACCAGATCGATATCGCCGAGTTCCGGGAACGGCGGTTCGGGGCGGGCGGTGGTGCTGGCACCGACCCGGCCGACAAGTTCGGCGACGTCTTTTTGGTCATCGACAACTTCGGGGACCTCTACGACAAGGACCCCGCCGTGGGTGACCGCGCGATCGCGGTGGCAAGGCAGGGCCTGTCCTACGGCATGCACGTCGCCACCAGCGCCACCGCCTGGTTCGTCGGGCAGAAGCAAGCCCTGCTCAATGTCTCCAACGTGCGCATCCAACTGCGGCTGTCCAACCCCGACGAGTCACAGATGGGAACCTCGATGGAGCAGCGCAAGGCGGCCCGCAACACGTTGGACCGTCCGGGATTCGGCCTGACCCGCGACGGCTACGAGCTGCTGGTGGGACTGCCCGAGATCACCGGCGCCGACGGGCGCCGCCTCGGCGCCCGGCAGGTGGGCCCGGTCGTCGGCGCGGTCGCCGGCACCGACAAGGTCGAAACCCTGGCCCGGTTGCCCGAGCGGATCCCGCTGACCCGCATTGTCACCGCCTACTCGGGGACCGCGGCGGCCGCGGATCCGCTGAACATCCCGTTCGCGATCGGCGAGACCGCCCTGCAGCCGGTGGCGCTGCCCGCGCGGTCGGTGCCCAACATGTTGGTGATGGGACGTCAATTATGCGGCAAGACAACCACGTTGGCGACGTTCGGCCAGGCCGTCCTGAGCCGGTTCAGCCCCGATCAGGCACAGATCACCATCCTGGATCCCAAGACGTCGCTGATCGGCAAGGTGGTCGGCCCGCACGTGCGGGCTTATGCCTACACGGCCGATGACATCGACCAGGTGATCGGCGAATTGGCCGCGCTGCTGCGTGATCGGCTGCCGCCCGCCGGGCTGACCCAACAGGAGTTGCTGCAACGGTCGGCGTGGCAAGGGGCCCACCATTTCGTCCTGCTCGACGATGAGCAGGAACTGCGCCCGCACGGCGGGATCGGCAAACCGGCCGCGACCGCGCCGCTGTGGGGGTTGATCGAACGCAGCCGGGAGATCGGCCTGCACGTGATCGCCTCCCGGCTGCCCGGGAACTGGGCCGGGGTGTCGGTGATGAACCCGTTCCTGCAGCGCTTGACCGCGTCGCGATCCCCCACCCTGTTCATGGACAACGACCCCACCAACGTCAAGGTTTTCGGGCGGATCAGCGCCCAGCAACTCCCGCCCGGGCGGGGCCTGCTGGTCACCTCCGACGGGGAGATCGAGGGCGTTCTGGTCGGGGCCCCGACGTGACGCGGGGGCAGCGCAAAGGTGTATCGACAGGGGATGAGGAACGGCTTAGACTCGGAAAATTCCGGGGCATTCGACCTGGGGAGGCACGATGTCGTTGCTGGATGTGAATACCGCGGCCGTTGACATATCGGCGCTGACCGAAACCATTTTGAGCGGGGAGATGGCCGCCATCACCGCGGCCGGATCCGCAGCACTCACCGGGGTGGTGCCGCTGGCGGCGGATGCGGATTCCGCGGCGTTCGCCGCGGCCCTCAATGCCGCGGGGGCCGCCTATCTGGGAGCGGCCGCCGAACATGTCGGGCAGCGGGTGGCGTTCGCCGGCGGCCAAAGCCTGTCGTCGATCAGCTACCTGCTGAACGAGCTGGCCAGCGCCACCAACTTGTCGAGCTTCCTGCCCTAACGGGCCGATGGCGCTCGACCCCCGGTGGATGGGTCCGCCGGAAGTGGTGGCGGCGATCCTCGAGGCCGGCCCGGGCCCGGGTTCGACGATCGCCAACCAACTGGTGTGGATTACCGAGACCATCAGCCACGAACTGTCCATGGGTCTGTCGGCGGTCAACACCGCCGCGACCGCCACCCAGTGGATTGGATTGGGTGGGGCCGCCTCGACGGTGAGCGCGACCGGCCTCAACGCCGGATTGCAGACGATGGTGGGATGGACCACCCACAAGGTGTCGGTGGTGCAGGCCGCGCTGGACGCCTACGCCTGCGCGCGCCCGGCGGTGATTCCGTCGGTGGTCTGTCAGACCAACCGCGACGAGTGGGCGGCGTTGATGGCCAGCAATATTCTCGGGCAGAACACCCCGGCCATCATCGAACGGGATATGGAGTATTTCGGCGAGCATTGGCCGCACAATTCCAGTGTGGGGCTGACGTATTCGGGTGCGCTGAGTGCGTTGACGGCCGCATTGGCGGTGCCGCCCCCGGTGGCGCCGATGGGCGCCTCACCGGCCGCGCCGGCCAGCGCGGCCACCGCCGTGGCCGAAGCGGCGGCGAATCCGGGTGACGCGGTGGGCGCCCCGGCCCAGGCCGTGCCGGCCGGCGCGCAGGCGGCGGCATCGCCGGGGGAGATGACGGCGCCGCTGAGTTCGGTCTTCGAGCAAGGGTCGCAGCTAGTGTCCAGCGCGACCGAACCGCTGAACTCCGTCGGGCAGGCCTCCGGGCAAGTTTTCCAGGGTGTTTCGAGCATGCCGCAGACGCTGCTGGGCACCTTCTCCGCGGTGCGCCCGACCGACGTGGCCGCCGCCGATGTCGCCGCGACCGAAGCGGCGTCCGAACCCTGGCGGGCCGGGGTCGCCGGCGGGCTCGGCGCCGGCTCGGGCGCCGGGGGCGTTGGTGTCGGGGGCGGCGGCTACCCCGGCGCGGCGCTGGCCAGCTTTACCCGGCCGGCGAGCACCTTCACCCCGGAGGAGGGCGGCCGGCCACTGGGCCGTGCCGGGGTGCTCAACGCCGCCGAACTGCGCGGCCCGACGACCACCTTCCCGATGGGCGGCGCCCCGGTGCCGGTCTCCTCGGCGGGCGCGGGCATGTTGGGCCGGGCGCCGGACGGCGCGAGCAAGGGGGTGGCGCGCGCCCGCATCGTCGTCGACGACCACCGGGACCGCTGAGGGGCACGGGCTGTCGGCGTCGCCGGGCGGGCGCCGATCCTGCGGTGGTGGCGCTGAGCCTGTACTGAGCGCCTGTTCCCGCCGAATATCCGGCCCTGAGCACAGGCTCGATGCCGCCGGTTCAGCCTCGACGCCCTGAGGGCAGACTCGCCCTCGCCGCGACGCCCGCTCCTGCAGCCGCCCATCTAATTTGTTAAGCTAACTAACTAGACAGACCGCCAATGGCTCACTGGGAGGTAATGAGATGGCGCGTACCGAAGGCGACACCTGGGATCTGGCGTCGAGCGTGGGGACGACCGCGACGGCCGTCGCCGCGCAGCGGGCGGTGGCGAGCACCCAGCCCCGGCCGCTGATCGACGACCCGTTCGCCGAACCGTTGGTCACCGCGGTCGGTGTCGAGTTCTTCACCAAATTCGCCCGCGGTGAGCTGGCCGGGACGGGGGACGACCCGGCGATGGACCTGGTCCGGATGTCGGAGAACCTGGCGGTGCGCACCAAATACTTCGACGACTTCTTCGCCGCGGCGATGCAGGCCGGCATCCGCCAGGTGGTGATCCTGGCGTCCGGCCTCGACACCCGGGCCTACCGGCTGGCCTGGCCGGACGGCAGCACCGTGTTCGAGGTCGACCAGCCGGCGGTCATCGAGTTCAAGACCCGCACGCTGGCCGAGCTGGGCGCCGCCCCGGCCGCCGATCGACGGCCGGTGGCCATCGACCTGCGCGAGGACTGGCCGACCGCGCTGCAGGCGCAGGGGTTTGACCCGAGCCGGCCGACCGCCTGGCTGACCGAGGGGCTGCTCGGCTACCTGCCGCCCGACGCCCAAGACCGCCTGCTGGACAACATCACCCGGCTCAGCGCACCCGGTAGCCGGCTGGGCACCGAATCCGTCGCCAACCTCACCGAGGCCGACCGTGACCGGATCCGGGAGCGCAGCCAGCAGACCGCCGAGCTGTGGGCCGGATGGGGCTATGACGGCGCCAACCTCGATGTGACCGACCTGCTGTACTTCGGCGACCGCAACGACACCGCCGACTACCTGAACCGCCGCGGCTGGCGCACGGTCGGCGCCGGCAACGCCGAGTTGTTCCGCCGCTATGGGCTGACCCCGTTCGCCGACGGCGAGATGCCGTTTACCGACGCCAGCTACGTCACCGCGGTGCGGGATTAATCCAAAAACAGGTCCCGGATCGGCTGGTCCCCGCCGCCGTAGTCGGCCAGGTCGTAGCCGCCGGCCGCGGTGAGCACATCGGCGTCGATGTAGCAGTTGCCGGTCGCGTCGGCGGCCGGGCGGGCCAGGATCTCCGCGGCGGCATCACCCATGATCCGCGGGCTGCGCGACGACTTGGCCAGCTGGTCGCCGTCGGCCAGATTCGTCACCGCCGACGTCGCGATATAGGTCTCGGGCCACAGGCAATTCGCCGCGATCCCGGCCTCGGCGAACTCGGCGGCCCAGCCCAGCGACAGCAACGTCATCGCGTACTTCGACAACGTGTAGGACGGGTGGGCGCCCAACCAGTACGGGCTCAGGTTGATCGGCGGCGCGATCGTCAGCACGTGCGGGTTCGTCGACGTACGCAGGTGCGGCAGGCAGGCCTTGGTCAGCAAAAACGTGCCGCGGGCATTGATGTCCTGCATCAGGTCGAACTTCTTGGCCGACAGCTTCTCGGTGGGCTCGGTGGCGATCGCGCTGGCGTTGTTCACGCAGACGTCCACGCCGCCGAAGCGCTGCACGGCGGCGTCGACCGCGCGCTGGACATCGTCCTCGCGGCGCACGTCACCGACCACGGCCAGCGCCTTGCCGCCGGCCGCCTCGATCTCGGCGGCCGCGGTGTGCACCGTGCCGGGCAGCCGCGGATGGGGCTGATCGGTCTTGGCCAACAGCACCACGTTGGCGCCGCGCCGGGCCGCGGCCAGCCCGATGGCCAAGCCGATGCCCCGGCTGGCGCCGGAGATCACCAGCGTGCGGTCGGTGAACGCGTTCGGGGGGATCGCCATCATCTCTCCTTCGAGCAGCGGTATTGGCATTCTCTTTTTTTGCAAGTACGTTATCAGTGATTGCAGAGTCGGCTTTACGGAGGAACCGTGCGTCTGGGAGTGATGATCGGGGCGGAACGTGGTGACTCGGCCCGCAAGGTCACCAAGCTGCTCGACGACATCGAGTGGGCCGAGGCGGCCGGGATGGACACCGCGTGGATCCCGCAGGTGCCCACCGACTTCGATGCGCTGACCGCCGTCGCGCTGATGGCGACCCGGACCAGCCGGATCGAACTGGGCACCGCGGTGGTGCCACTGCAGGCCCAGCATCCGATCGCGTTGGCCCGCCAGGCGTTATCGGTGCACGCCGCCGCCGGAGGGCGGCTGGCGCTCGGCGTCGGCCCGTCCCACCACTGGATCATCGGCGACATGCTCGGCCTGCCGTATGAGCGGCCGGCCGCCTACACCCGCGACTACCTGCAGGTCCTGGGCGCCGCGCTGACCGGCCCGGGACCGGTCGACGTGGCGAACGACACCTTTACCGTGCACAACCCGCTCGACCTGGGAGCGGTGGCGCCGCTGCCGGTGCTGGTCGCGGCGCTGGGCCCGGTGATGCTGGGTATCGCCGGCGAACTCACCGACGGCACCGTGCTGTGGATGGCCGACGAGCGGGCCATCGGCGATCACATCGCGCCCCGCATCACCAAGGCCGCCGACAACGCCGGGCGGCCCGCTCCGCGCATCGTCGCCGGTATCCCGGTCTGCCTGTGCGCCGCAACGGAAGTCGACGCGGCGCGGGAGCGGGCCAACCGGATCCTCGGCGAGGCCGAGGTCTCGCCGAACTACCAGCGACTGCTCGAACGCGGCGACGCCCGCGACGTCGGCGACCTGTGCGCCGCCGGCGACGAAGAGGCCATCTTGGCCCGGTTCCGCCGCTTCGCCGATGCCGGGGTGACCGACCTGTCGGTGCGGCTGCTGCCGATCGGCGACAACCGCGACCAGCTGATCGCCTCCAAACGTCGCACCCGCGAAATGATCGCCGAACTCGCGCAACAGATTCGGTGACCTAGCCAGGCCGCGTTGACGCTGCGTCCACCAGGCAAAAGTCCGAGTGACCCGCCTGGTACAGGCAGCGTCAACGCGGGGGCCGCGTCAAGCAGGGGATGACTCGACGCGCAGCGCCAGCATCGTGGTCCACTCCGCGAGGAAGGCCTCGTCGGGCATCTCGGTGGCCGGGGCGTGGAAGAGCGCCCCGGTGGCGCGCTTGCCCAGCAGTGCGTTAGCGCCCACCACGGCAACGGTTTTCGCGGCGTCGGCGCTCAGCCGTGGCGCCCAGCCGCGGATCCAGTCGGCGAGCTCGGCGTAGAGCCCGTCGACCAGGGCGGCGTAGGCGTCGTTGAGCCGGGTCGACTGCTCTGCCGGGCTGCGGGCGGCGATCTGCAGCAGCTGGCTCTCCTCGTCCAGCACGGTCAGCAGATACCGGCCGAGCAGGGTGAGCTCGGTGCGCAGATCACCCAGCCCGGCGAACAGCGCCCGGATATCGCGCATGGCGCGGCGCCGGTCCAGCTGCCGGTCGATGCCGGCTTCCAGCAGCAATTCCTTGGATTTGAAGTGGTGATACAGCGCGCCCGAGCCCGGAGCCAGGCCGGCGGCCGCTTCGATCTGGGCCACGCTGGTCGCCCGGTAGCCCTGCTCGCTGAACAACCGCATCGCCTCGGTGACCAGTCGGTCCCGCGTCGTCACTTCCGCCATTGACCGCCCCAAAGTGTTCACTTAGTATCGGAAAGTAAGTACTTTAGCAGCTGGCCGGGGAGGTGGCGATGGTGAATACCGACGGTCAGGTGCCGCGCGGCCGGGTGCGCCGCACCATGCCGCTGGCCGGGTTCACCGCGCGTGCCGCCGGGGGCCGTATGGTCGCCGCGTTGCGGGAGAAGACCGGCGACGCCACCGCGGTCGAGCGGTTCCACGAACGCACCGCGCAGCGCTACGCCCAACTGCTCGGGCATTCCAAAGGGGTGCTGATGAAGGCCGGCCAGATGTTCTCCCTGGTCGACGCCGGCGCCGTGGGCGGCGGTGAACTCTCGCCGTATCAGCAAGCCCTCACCCGGTTGCAGGCCGACGCGCCGCCGATGGATCCGGCGCTGGCGCGCAGCGTGCTAGAGGCCGAACTCGGGCGGCCCGTCGCGGACGTGTTCGCCGAGTTCACCGACGAACCGGTGGCCGCCGCCTCGATCGGACAGGTGCACCGCGCGGTGATGCCCGACGGTCGGCCGGCGGCGGTCAAGATCCAGTATCCCGGTGTGGCCGAGGCGATTCGCGACGACTTGGCCAACACCGAACTGCTCACCACGGTGGTCCGGTTCGTATCCACCGCGGCGGGCGCCATGCCCGACATGCGGCAGGCCGCCCGCGAGATCTCCGCCCGGATCTCCGAGGAGATCGACTACCGGCACGAGGCCGCCAACATCGCCGCGTTCAGCCAGCTGTACCGCGATCACCCGTTCATCCGGGTGCCGGAGGTCATCCCGGAGGCCTCCGGCGGCCGGGTGCTGACCATGACCTATCTGGACGGATTGGACTGGGCCGCAGCCCAACAGGCCGACCAGGACCTGAAGAACACCTGGGCCGAGGTGATCGGCCGGATGGTCACCGGCTCCTACCGGCACGCCAACCTGTTTCACGCCGATCCGCATCCGGGCAACTACCGGTTCGGCCTGGACGGCGGGGTCGGATTCGTCGACTTCGGCTGCGTGAAGGTACTGCCCGAATACCACCGTCACCACATCGTGCGCATGCTGCGGGCCGTCCTGGACGGTCGCCGGACTGAGCTGCGCGATCTGATGGCCGAAAGCGGTTTCCTCGCCGAGGATTCCACGCTCACCGCGGACGAGGCCTACCAGTGGTGGACCGCGATCACCTATGAGCTGCTGGCCCCGCAACCAGCCACCTACACCAAAGACGCCGCCGAGCGGTCCATTCGGTCGTTGGTCGACGTGCGGGCCGCCGATCACCCGCTGCGGCGCATGCTGGTGCCGCCCGACTTCGTGTTCTTCGCCCGGATCAACCTGTCGATGAACGCGATCTTCACCGCGCTGGAGGCCACCTTCCACGTGCGGTCCACGGTCGATGACATGGACGGCGTCGCCGCACCGATCACCGCGGTGGGCAAACAGCACGACGCCTGGGTCCGCGACCGCGGCCTGCCCCACGGAATGGACCAGCATGACCAGCGCTGAGCTGGCGGCGCCGCGGTTGCCGTGGGACGCCGCCGACCCCTACCCGTTCTATCGGTCCCGCCGCCGCGCCGGCGACGTGGTGTGGGACGACACCGCGCAGGGCTGGCTGGTCCTGGGCTACCAGGTGGCCCGCGAGGTGCTGGGCGGCACCGGGTGGACCAGCGATCCGCTGGCCAATCCCGCCGCCCGGCTGGTGATGGACCCGGCCAGCCAGGAGTTGACCCGCCGCTCCATGCTGTTCGCCGACGGCGCCACGCATCAGCGGCTGCGCGGCGCGGTGCACGACGTGTTCACCCGCTCGTTTATCACCGGGCTCGCCGACGGGGTGGACGCGATCGTCGCCGCGGTGATCGACCACCCCGCCCCCGACACCGGCTTCGACTTCATGGCCGAAATCGCCCTGCCGATCCCGATCGCGGTGGTGGGCGAGTGGCTGAACCTGGACACCGGCTGCTCGCGGCTGCTGCGTGAGCTGTCGCCGGTGATCATCCGGATGCTGGGCACCCTGGCCGACACCGACGACGTGCGGGCCGGCGCCGCGGCGGCCGCGGAGCTGATGACCGAGTTCCTGCCGCTGGCCGCCGACCGGCGCGCGCACCCCGGCGACGACCTGATCAGCTTCATCGCCGCCGATTCGGACCTCGACCTCGACGACGTGGTGATGACCGCGATCCTGATCGCGGTGGCCGGCCACGAAACCACCGCGAACCTGCTCGGGGCGGGCCTGGCCCGGCTGCTGACCCCCGGTGACGACGGCACCCGGCTCGCCGACCGCATCGACGCTGAAGACCCCGCGTTGGTCACCGAGCTGCTGCGGCTCGACGCGCCCGCGCAGGCCGTGGTGCGCACCGCCACCGAAGACCACCGCATCGCCGGGGTCGAGATCGCGCCCGGTCAGACCGCGCTGGTCGCCGTCGCGGCCGCCAACCGCGACCCCGCCGTGTTCGACGACCCCGACCGGTTCCGGCTGAACCGCACCGGGCCCGCGCCGCTGTCATTCGGCTACGGCGCCCACCACTGCCTGGGCGCCGCGCTGGCCCGGCTGGAGATCACCGCGGCGCTGCCGCAGGTGCTGGCCCGCCGGCCGGTGCTGGCCGGCCCGGTGCGTTGGCGCGACGCCCCGGCCATTCGCGGACCGCTGTCCGTCCCCGTCGTTTTCGGGTCCTAGCGCGCCACCCTCACTCGTAGTGCACGGTGATCGACGCGGTGTCCGGCACGCCCTGGCAGGTCAGGATGTAGCCGTCGGCCACCTCATCGTCGTCGAGCGCATCGTTGACCCGCATGGTCGCGCTGCCCTCGCTGATGTGGGCCATGCACGTTCCGCAGTTGCCGGCCTCGCAGGAGAACGGCGGGGCCAGCCCGGCGCGCCGGGCGCTTTCCAGCAGCGTTTCCCCGGCCACCCGTGGCACCGACACCTTCTTGCGTTCCAGGTGAATCGTCACCGTGCCGGTGGCCTCGGCGGTCGCGGCGGTGGGAGCGGGCGCCTTGGGCGTCGGGATGTCGAAGTCCTCGACGAAGACCCGGCCCGGGCCGGGCAACGCCGAGCGCACCACGGTCATGAAACCCTCCGGACCGCACACGTAGCAGTCGGCGCCGGTGTCGGCGCCGACGAACTCGCGCACCGCGGCGGCGTCGAGCAACCCGTCGTCGGCGTCCAGATGCCGCCGCACCGACAGCCGGCCGGGGTGCCGGGCCGCCAACTCGGCTAGGGCAGCGTCGAACAGCGCCGACCCGGCGTCGCGGTCGGCGCACAGCAGCCGCACGCTGCGGTCCGTGCCGGCCAGCGCGCTTTTGGCCAGCGACAACAGCGGCGTGATCCCGCTGCCGCCGGCGAAACCCAGCACCGGCACCGCGGCGGAATCCAAGCAGAACGTTCCCGCCGGCCGCGTCATGGTCAATTCGTCGCCCTCGACGACGTTGTCCAGCATCCAGTTCGAGACCTTGCCGCCCGGAACGCGTTTGACCGTGGTCATCAGCTCGGTATCGGTCTCCGGCGCGCTGGACATCGAATACGACCGGTACAGCTCTTCGCCGTCCACCTGGACCCGGAAGGTGCAGTACTGGCCGGCCCGGTAGCTAAACGGGGCCTCCTGCGGTGCCAGCACGAAGGTCCGGGCGTCGGCGGTCTCCTTGATGATCCGGGTCACCGTCGCCTGCTGGAACACGTGGGTGATCGCCACCGGCCGCCCCCTCCCGCGCTTGCGTTCTTCACAACAGAGAATACTATTCTCTCAAAACGATAGGATCTTCTCAAATGGTGTCAGGATCGTCCGGTCCCGTGCTGGCGTTCGAGGACCGGCAGTATCGGCTGCCGGAGCTCGACGCGTTGGCGGGCGGGCTGGCGCGCATCCTGGCCGCGCGCGGGGTGACCACCGGCGACCGGGTGGCGCTGATGGCGTCGAACCGGCCGGAATTCGTCGTCGCCCTGCACGCCATCTGGCGCCTCGGCGCGGTGGTGGTGCTGCTCAGCCCGGCCTATAAGCGTGCCGAGGTCGCGCACGCGTTGGCGTTGACCCGCCCCGGCCACGCCGTCGGGGATCATCCGGTGTTGGCCGAACTGATGCCGATGTGGCACCTGGACCAGCCGATCACGCCGGGACCGCCGGCGGGCAAGCCCCCGCGCACCGACGCCGACGCGCTGCTGGTGTTCAGCTCGGGCACCACCGGGCAGCCCAAAGCGGTCCGGCACACGCACGCGTCGCTGGCCGCGGCGGTGCGGCACTGGCGGGACGCGCTGGGGTTGACCGCGGCCGACCGGATCCAGGTCGTTACCCCGCCGTCGCACATCCTGGGGCTGCTCAACATCATCACCGCGCTGGACACCGGGGCGTGGCTGCGGCTGCACCGCCGGTTCGACGTCACCACGATGCTGCGGCACATCGAATCCGACCGGATCACCGTGGAGATGGCCGTCGCGCCGATCGCGTTGGCGATCGCCGCGCACCCCGACCTGGAGTCCTTCGACCTGTCGTCGCTGCGCTACATCATGTGGGGTGCCACCCCGGTCACCGCCAGCGTCGCCGAAGCCGTCACCGCGCGCACCGGTGTGCACTGGGTGCCGGCCTACGGCACCAGTGAGCTGCCGGTCATCGCGTGCAGTCCGCCGGGGTGTCCGCGACTCGACAGTGTCGGGCGCCCGGTGCCCGGGGTGCAGGTCCAGGTGGTGGCGCTGGACAGCGGAAACCCGGTGCCGCCCGGTGAAATCGGGGAGATCTGGGCCCGCGCGGACTCGCTGATGGCCGGCTACCTACCGGCCGAGGCGACCGCGGAGGTGCTGCGCGACGGGTGGTATCGCACCGGCGACGTCGGCTACCTCGACGCCGACGGGTGGCTGCGGATCACCGACCGGTGCAAGGAAATGATCAAGGTGCGCGGCTTTCAGGTCGCGCCCGCCGAAGTCGAGACGGTGCTGCACGGCCATCCGGCCGTCACCGACTGCGCGGTGTTCGGGGTCGCCGATCCCGCCGACGGGGAAGCCGTGGTCGCCGCGGTCACCACCCGCGCACCGGTCACCGACACGGAATTGGTGGCGTTGGTCGCCGAGCGGCTGGCGTCCTACAAGCGGCCGCGCCGGGTGGTGTTTGTCCCGGAGATACCCCGGCTGCCGTCCGGAAAACTGTTACGCCGAGTACTAAAGGAGCGGTATGGATGTCCGGCTGAACGCTGAGCAGCGGCAATTATGTGACGCCGCAGCGAAATTGGCCGACGATCTGGGTCCTGGGTCGGTCGGTGACCTCGACGACGAGGCGCGGCGGACGCGGCTGGAAAAAGCCGTCGCGCAAACCGGGTGGCGCGCGCTGCGCTCCGACGGGGCCTCCGGTGTGGAGGTGGCGATCGTCGCCGAGGAGTTCGGTCGCGGCCTGGTCGACGTGCCGTATCTGGGTCCGGTGCTCGCCGACGACCTGACCCGCCACCTGGACACCGACATCGGGGCGGCCACGATCGCGGTGGGGGACACCGCGATCGACGCCCGCGGCGCCGAACACGCCGTGCTGCTGCACGACGACACGGTGCTGACCGCCGCTGTGGGCGCGGTGCGCGCCGGCGCCGACCTGACCCGAACCGGCGCCGACCTGAGCGGACCGCCGCAGCCGGTGGGCCGGTTGGACCCTGAGGCGGCGCTGCGCTGGCAGACGTTGGCGCTGGTGGCCACCGGCGCCGACCTGGTCGGCACCGCGCGCGGCGCGCACGCACTGGCCTGCGACTACGCGAAGATCCGCGAGCAATACGGCAAACCGATCGGCTCGTACCAGGCCATCGCACACCTGCTGGCCGAAGGGCTGGCGCTGATCGAAGGGTCGATCAGCGTGCTGCGGCACGCCGCCTGGGCGGTCGACGAACTCGGCGGCACCGAGGCGATCGCCGCCGCACGCATCGCCAAGGTGTACTGCGCGCGCGCCACCCGGACCGTGTGCGAGACCGCCATCCAGGTGCACGGCGGCATCGGCAACACCTGGGAATGCCTAGCCCACGTCTATCTGCGGCGCGCACTGGTATCGACGGGGCTGTGGCCCGTGACGTTGAGGGAGATCAACAGTGGACTTTCGTGATTCACCCGAGGAAGCCGCCTTCCGCGACCGGCTGCGGGCCTGGTTGACCGAGCGGGCGGGCACCTTCCTGTCCGCCGGTGAGGACGAGTACTGGACGCGCCAAGGCGAATGGCATCAGGCGCTGTACGGCGCCGGGTTCTTCGGGCTGTCCTGGCCGCGCGCCTACGGGGGCCAGGAACTGCCCCCGGTCTATGACGTCATCGTCGACGAGGAGCTGGCCCGCGCCGGTGCCCCGCCGCGGCCCAGCCTGGGCTACCTGGTCGTCGGTCTGGGCCGGCACGCCAGCCCCGAACTGCAGCAACGGTTTTTGCCCGGCATGATCAACGGGACCGAACGGTGGTGTCAGGGCTTCTCCGAACCGGGCGCCGGCTCGGACCTGGCGTCGCTGACCACCACCGCGACCCCGGAGGGCGATGACTACGTCATCCACGGCCACAAGATCTGGACCAGCTACTCCGACGTCGCCGACTGGTGTCTGCTGTTGGCCCGCACCGATAAGGACGCGCCGCGGCACCGCGGCATCTCGGCGTTCATCATCTCCATGCACCAGCCCGGCATCGAGCAGCGGCCGCTGCGCATGATCAACGGCGTCACCACCGAATTCGGGCAGGTGCTGTTCGACGGGGCGACGGTGCCGGCCAGCCAGATGATCGGCGCGCCCGGCGAGGGCTGGGCGTTGGCGATGACGGTGGTCGGCCACGAACGCGAGCCGTCGACCCTGGGATATTCCGCCCGGTACGGGAAACTGGTGCGCCAGTTGGCCGCTCGGGTGCCCGGCGAGGCGCCCGAGGAGCTGGCCTGGGCGGCGGTGCAGACCGAGATGTTGCGGCTGCACGTGCGTCGCCGGCTGTCCGAACAACTCGACGGCGTCTCGCACGGCCCGGAAGGGTCACTGGACAAGCTGTTGATGACCTGGGTGGAGCAGTCCGTCGGTCACGCCGCGCTGGCGGTCGGCGGGGTCGACGACCCCGATCTGCTCAGCGCCTACCTGTACAGCCGCGCCCAGAGCGTAATGGGCGGCACCGCACAAATTCAGAAGAACATCATCGCTGGCCGAATCCTGGGATTGGGAGTCTGACTATGTACGACATGCCCGCTGAAATCGATGTGCGCACCGATGGTCCGCTGCGGATCATCACGCTCAACCGCCCCGACGCGCTGAACGCGGTCAACGACGCGCTGCACGCCGGGCTGGCGCAGCTGTGGTCGCGGCTGGACGAGGACCGCGACGCCCGGGCCGCGGTGTTGACCGGGGCCGGGCGCGCGTTTTCGGCCGGCGGCGATTTCGCCTACCTCGACGAGCTGCGCCGCGATGATGACCTGCGCGCCAAGACGATTGTGCACGGCCGCGAGATCGTGCTGGGGATGGCGCGCTGCCGCACCCCGGTGATCGCCGCGGTCAACGGCCCCGCGGTGGGGTTGGGCTGCAGCCTGGTGGCGTTGAGCGACATCGTCTACATGGCCGAGACCGCGTATCTGGCCGATCCGCACGTGCAGGTGGGCCTGGTGGCCGCCGACGGCGGCCCGCTGACCTGGCCGCTGCAGATGAGCCTGCTGCTGGCCAAGGAGTACGCGCTGACCGGCGTCCGGATCAGCGCCGAACGGGCGGCGGCGCTGGGGCTGGCCAATCACGTCGTGGAGGATCCGCTGACCGAGGCGATCGCGTGCGCCAAACGGATTGTCGAGCTGCCGCGTCAGGCGGTGGAGAGCACCAAGCGGCTGCTCAACATCCACCTGGAGCGGGCCGTGCTGGCCACCCTGGATTTCGCGAATATGGCCGAGGATCAGTCGTTTCAGACCGACGACTTCGCCGCCATCGTGGCCCGACTCAATAAGTCCTGACCCGCTAGGCGCCACGTCGAGATCGACGCCAGCGCGCACGAGTTCGAGAGCGCTGCGCGCCAGCGTCGATGTCGATGCTGTTTCGCCGGGCTCGCTAGTCTGGCTTTGTCCAACTACCCGTCAGGCCTTGGCGCGTGTCGCTCTGACAGATTTGAGTGATTGGGCATGCTGCAGGATCCGGGCGCGTGCCCGCGGGCGCGCAACGGTGAGCAAGCAAATATCGAAGGCATGTAGCGCGCCATCGCGCAATTGGCTGGTGTCGATCTCGCCCGCGGTCCAACGCCGCTGCAGCTGGAACAGCACCATTCCGGCATGATCGGCCAGCACGCCGGGGTCAATGTCGCCGCGGAGCGCGCCACTGCGGGTGGCGGATCGGATTTCGCCAACGATGAGATCCCAACCCGTCCAGCGAAGGTTGATCTCGTTGAGCAGCCGGTCGTCCATGAGGACGGCGCGGACGACGGCCTTGGGCACGTCGGCAACGGTTTTGTCGATCGATAAGGTGACGGCCTCCCAGATCCGCTCGATCGGATCGGTTGACGAAAGATGATGAACCGCAATGTCCATAGAGTCCAACGAGCGCTGCACGAGTGCGGTCAGCAGACCGTCCTTATCGCCGAAGTGGTTATAGAGGGTACGAACACTGACTCCGGCTTCGTCGGCAAGCCGACGCATGGACAGGCTCTCGACCCCGTGCTCTTCGACGAACCCTCGGGCGGCATCGAGGACATGCCGGCGAGTTCGTTCCTGGGCGCGTGATGCCATACCAACACTGTAAACGCCATGCACCCACCGGCAGCTCTTTTGCCACGCGGGACTAAAAGTACAACGGTGTTGCATAATATGCAGTCGTGTGGGTAGCATCACACTGCCCACACCGGAAGGCCTTGAATCGGGTCTCGATTGACGAGGGAAAGCATGGCGCAGGAAACGATTAGCACCGATGCCGACAGTCGCTCGGAGGAGCCGTACATCGTCGTCTCGATCGACAGTCACGTCGGGCCGTCGCTCAAAAACCAGCTGCGGGAGTACTGCGAGCCGCGGTACCTCGATGACTTCGATCGATTCGTCGCCGAGATGGAGCAGCACGGGTTCTTCTCGCTGCGGTCCTCGGAGGCCGCAAATTCCGGCTCGGACGAGAACTGGTCCCTCGATCAGTCCCAGGCCCAGGAATTCGGCAAGACCGCCGGTATCCGCAACGCCGACCAGGTTGACCTGGGCTTCCTGAAGAGAAGTTACGACCACAGCTTCGTGCCGGGCCTCCAGGATCCTGCCGCCCGCCTCGCTGACATGGACGAGCAGGGCGTTGCCGCCTCGGTGATCTTCCATGGCGGTCTCAATGGGGAATCGATCCCGTTCTCGACCACCGGACTCATCAGCTGGGGCGACTCCAAGTACAACCATCTCGAAGACCTTGGGGTGCGCATCTACAACCGATGGCTGGCGGATTTCGTCTCCTCGGCCCCAGACCGTCATGTTGGCATCGGCCACATCCCGATCTCCGATCCGGCGGCGTGTGTCCGCGAGGTCGAGTGGGCGGCCGGGGCGGGTTTGAAGGGCATCAACCTGCCGGCGCCGCGTGGTGACATCCCGATGCTGAACGATCCTGTGTGGGAGCCCATTTGGTCGGCGTGTGAGGAGACCGGGATGACGCTCAACACGCATGGCGGCGGCGGTGAGCACTACCCCTACGAGGGTCAAGGGGCGCAGGCAATGTACATGATGGAGACGTTGTTCCGCACTCGCCGCGGACTTTGGGTCATGATCCTCGGCGGAGTGTTCGAACGGCATCCGAAGCTGAAGTTGGTGCTTACCGAGCAGTGGATGGATTGGGCGGCTGGCGCGCTGGCCGACATGGATGGGCTCTACCACAACCGGACTGGTGAGTGGGTCCGGGCCGGATTATCGATGCCGCCGTCCGAATACTTCAAACGAAACTGCTACGTCGGGGCGAGTTTCATGTCCAACTGGGAGGCGAAGCTGGGGATCGAGCAGGACCTCACGGACAAGGTCATGTGGGGCGACGACTATCCGCACGCCGAAGGGACCTGGCCGGACACCAAGGAGGCCATCCGGTTCACGTTCTCCGATATCGATCCGAAATACACGCGAAAGTACTTGGGCGAAAACGCGATCGATGTGTACGGACTTGACCGCGCCAAGCTAGCGGAGGTCGCCGCCAAGATCGGTCCGACGACCGACGAAGTCGCAACGCCCTACACGCTGCCCGAGGACAAGGTCGTCGGCCTGTACGCGTTCCGTACCGGCCCGGGCCGGTTCATCTAACCAAATCACGAGAAGGCCTGAAACGTGGACAGCGCGACAGCATTGAGACCGCCGTGCCGGACGGTGACCGTGGAGGAAATCGATCATCTACACGAGTTCGGCTGGGTGAAGCTGAAGAGTTTCGTCGATCCCGACGTGGTGCGCACGATCCTAGCCATCGCCCGTGAACGGATGGGCGACGACGCCGACAGCACCAGCGACACGAAGCAGGCCGCCGACGACGATGCCGAGCAGAGCACCGTTTCCTACTTCAACGTCGGGCAAAGTGACGGCCTGACGAACCCGGTGATGCGCTCGCTGATCGACGCTGTGGGTAACAACGCGAAGCTGCTGCAAAGGCGCCGCACGGCCGACGGCTCGGCCGTCGGCGTTCGGTACTACGCAGACTATTTCGTGCCGAAGCTGCCCAGCGGCAGGCCTTCTCGGCATGGCGGAAATGGCGTGACCGCCTATCACCAGGACTTCATCACGTTCGCCGTCGACCGCTCCGGCGGCCTGACGTTCTGGTTCCCGTTGGAATCTTATGGGCCCGAGGCGGGCACGATGTCGTTCGTGAACGGGTCACATCGAGCCGGGGTGCTGGGGGACTACACCACCTATGGTGGCGGTGATGCGCTAGACGTCTTCCCGGAGCTTCGTGACCTGGGAATCAGCGAGCAGATGACCTATGAGCTGGGCGACATCTCGGTGCACACCCACCTCACCATCCACGGTGCGAGCTTGAACACCATGGACCGGCCCCGGTGGGGCTACCTGCTGGCCACGCAGCCGGCCGACGTCTGCTGGAACGGGTCGCCGACACCGAACTTCGATTCAGCGGGTATGCGGCCGTGGCAGGCACTCGACGACGAACGCTTTCCGCTGATCGGATGAAGGCGAGGACACACAGTCCTGGCTTAAGGATATGAAAACGATGGTCACGGCCCCTTTTCCGAACCGGAACTTCATGCAGATCTGCTGGGTGGTCACCGATCTGGATGCGGCCATCAACTCGTGGGTGCACGGCGCCGGCGTCGGTCCCTTCTTCCGGTTCGGCGCAGTCCCTTTCACCGGCGGCCGATACCGGGGCAAGGACGCGGCGTTCCCGCCGGTCAGTGCCGCGATCGCCTATGCGGGTGACGTGCAGATCGAGCTGGTCTGTCAGGACAACGATGAGCCAGGTGTTTTCCGTGATCTCTTCTCCCGCGGTCAGTCCGGCCTGCACCACATGGCCTTGATTTGTGAGGACTACGAGACCGAGCGCGACATCTACCTCGACGCAGGCGCAGAGCTTGCGTTCGAGGGAGAACTCGATGGCAGTCGCACATGTTGGGTCGACACGTCCCCGACCCTTGGATTCATGGTCGAGCTACTCGAGAACAGCCCGGCGCGCGCCGACGCGTTCACGGCGATGCGGGCGGCCGCGGAAACCTGGGACGGCACCCACTCGATCGTCAGCTTCTGACATGGATACCGCGGAATCGCCGACCACGTTTCCCGCCCTGTTCGCCGCAGTCGTCGCCGCGCGCCCCAAACATGACGCTCTGGTCGCGCCGGATGAGACCTTGAGCTACCGGGAGCTGGATCGACGGTCGGCCCGGATGGCCAGGGCGTTGCTCGCGGTGGGGGCAGGCAAGGGGACACGAATCGGCCTGTTGGCTCCCGACAGTGCCCTGTGGCTGACCGTGTTCTACGGTGCGCTGCGGATCGGGGCACTGGTCACGCCGATCAGCACCCTCACGACGCCCAGCGAACTCGCACAGATAGTCCGGACCAGCGACGCCCAGCTGCTGATCGGGGCTCGTCGTTTCCTGCGGCATGACTACGGCGAGAAACTCATATCAGCCCTCCCCGGGCTGAGCGACGGGAGTGCCGGAGCGCTCCGGGTTGCGGATGCGCCTTATCTGCGGTCGGTGTGGCTCGATGACGTGACGGGTCTGCCCTGGGCGCAGGAGGTTGACGATCTGCTGAAATGCGCGGATGTACCTGACGCGCCAGACGAAGAGCTGTTGGCCGCCGTGGAACGCGAAGTGGTTTCCGGCGACGAGGCATTCGTGGTGTACACCTCGGGCAGCACGGCGATGGCCAAGGCGGTCACCCATGGGCAGTGGGCGGTGGCACGCCAGCCGCCGGCCCTGGCCACGTACTTCGGACTGACGCGCAACGACCGCACGCTGTGCTTACTGCCCGCGTTCTGGATGGGCGGCATCATGACGGCGTTGCAGGTGCTCAGCACCGGCGGAACATTGGTGTATCCGCCGAGCCCGAATATCGATGCGGTGCTCGACACTATTGAGCGATGCGAAGTCAGCAACGTGGTGGTCTGGCATATGTCGGCCAAGTTGCGTGCGGCGGCGGCGGCGCGCGGCGTCGACCTCGACGGTGTGCGAGTCACCGGGGCACCGTTGCGGGACGAGTCCGGCAAGGTCATCCCGCGGAATCTTCAGGCCGACCTGCTCGGCATGTCCGAGAGTTTTGGCCCCCACAGCGCCGAGCCGGTGCACCATCGCTTGCCCGAGTCGAAAGCCGGCGCAGCTGGCCGCGCCGTGAATGGAATTGAACGCCGGGTGGTCAACCCGGACACGGGCGCACCGCTACCCGTCGGTGAGGTCGGTGAACTGCAACTGCGCGGCGGCGCGTTGATGACCGGACTCTACAAGACCGATCGCCGCACGGTATTCACCCCGGACGGCTTCTATCCGACCAAGGACCTCGTCCGGCAAGACGCGGACGGCTTCGTGTACTTCGTCGGGCGCACCGGCGACATGATCAAGACGAATTCCGCCAACGTGTCGCGTTTGGAAGTTGAGGCGGCATTGAACGCGTTACCTGAAGTCGATCTGTCCGTTGTTGCTGGCCTTCCGGATCCCGAACTCGGTGAGATCGTCGCTGCCGCCGTCGTTCCCGCCGACGGCGCCACCGTGTCTGAAGGCGAACTCAAGGCGGCGCTGCGCGAAACCCTGTCCAGTTTCAAGGTTCCCCGCCGCATCGTGTTCGTCTCGCACGACGACGTCCCGAGGACCGGGACCGGAAAGGTCAAGCTCGTGGATTTGGCCGAGTTCATTTCCTCCCACATCGACCGCGAGCCGGATGCCGCGGTGTCCACCGCAACGGGAAACTGACAGGAGAAACCGAACATTGACCGAGGATCGGGGCCGACCGCCCGCGGAGGACATCGTCTTGTACGAGAAGGATCCGCAGACCAAAATCGCGACGATCACCCTGGATCGCGCCGACGACCTTAACGGGATGACCATCGATGCGCAGCACCGCTACGCCGACCTGATTCATCACGCCAGCATCGACGATGACGTGAAGGTGTTGGTAATCCGGGCAAACGGTCCCAATCTGGGCAGCGGCGCGGATCTTCCGGAGCTGTTGGACATCATGGCGGACCGGGGCGACGTGACCATGAATCACACCGTCAGGGTCCCCGACGACGCGGACGTCAAATACCCGCCGAAGGGCTCCTATCGACACCGCGCCTCACACGTGCAGTTTTACACCGACCCGAGCGCGGGCATGCGAAGCCTCCAGGATTTCAAGAAGATCAGCATCCTCGAAGTGCGCGGCTACTGTTATGGCTGGCACTTCTACCAGGCCGCCGATGCCGACATTGTGGTCGCCTCCGACGACGCGCTGTTCGGCCACGCCGCATGGCGTTACGCGGGTTTCGCGGCGCGCCAATGGCAGTGGTGCACGACGATGGGTGTCCGCAAGTTCATGGAGATGGTGTTCACCGGTCGGCCGTTTACCGCGAAAGAGATGTACGAGTGCAGCTTCGTCAACGCAGTGGTTTCCGGCGATGAGCTGGAGTCGATGACGCAGAAGTACGCGCTCGCCTGCGCGCGGACCCGACCCACCGACACCGTGTTCGCGCAGAAGGCCTTCTTTGAGATCTTCAAACAACACCAGGGCGAGTACATGGGCAGCATCCTCACCGGCATGCTCGAATCCACCCTGGATCAACTCATGCCCGATCCGGATTCGTTCGAACTCGACGACAAGACCCGCGAGCGGGGGCTGACCAACTCCGTCCGGGACAACGACGAACAGTTCCCGCCCGAATGGCGGCTGAGTCGACGGGGCCGAGCGAGCGATTAGCTCGACCAAGCGTTTCAACGAAGGGATGGCGATGCTGACACTGACCAATGCGAGGGTCTTCGATGGCCAAAAACCGCTCCCCGGCCGGCACAGCGTGACGCTGGACGGCAACCGGATCCAAGCTGTGGATGCCGCCCCGCAGCCGGCCTCGGGAGAGGTCATCGATGTGCGAGGCATGACGCTGATGCCCGGTCTGATCACCAGCCATCTGCACCCCGATTTCTACAAATTCAGCATCGCGATCGCCGCCACCGAGCGGCCCGGCAAGGAGCTACCGCCGGGCGTCATGATGGCAATCGGGGTCCGCACCTGTCGGGTACTGCTGGAGAGTGGGTTCACCGGCTATGCGGGCGCCTCCTGCGCGCACGATATCGATGCGCAGCTCAAGATGGCCATCGCCGATGACATCATCCCGGGTCCCCGGATTCGGGCGTGCGGGCATCACCTCGGCACCACCGGCGACATGAACAACGGCGGACGGTGGTGGAAGCGGTACGAGACACCGGGCACCGACGTCTGCGCGGATGGTCCCAACGCCATGCGCGCCCTGGTCCGCGAGGAGATCAATCGCGGCGTCGAGACGATCAAGATCTTCGCCAGCGCCGGCCACGGCCAGCCGCACCGCACCACGCGCAATATGTCCCGCGACGAGATCGCGGCGATCATCAACACCGCGCATGAAGGCGGCGCGAAAGTGCGCGCCCACGTCTCCGACAAGGCGATGATGCTGGAGTGCATCGAACTCGGGCTCGACCTGATCGACCACGGGGATGAGATCGACGAGGAAGTCATCGAGGCGATGGTGCAGGCGGGGACCTTCTGGGTACCGAGCCTCATCTACCCGCGGAGCCTGCTCGAACTCGGCTATGCCGCCGATTTCGGTGTCACGCAGGAGCAGTACGACCACGTGCGAACCATGCTGCCGGTGGCGCAGGACGCGGGAGTGCGAATCCTGATCGGCGACGACTACAGCGGAATCTTTCGCGATCTGATGGACGACGATCCGCTGGATCATCAGGTCGGCAACTACGGTCGCGAGTTCGCCTACTACAGCGCGGTCGAGGGCCTCACCACGGCCGATGTGCTCAGCTGGGGAACCTGCAACGCCGGTCAGCTGTTGGTGGATCCGCCCGAGCGGGTCGGTGTGATCGAACCGGGCGCGTTGGCGGACCTCATCGTCATCGACGGTGATCCGCTTGAGAACCCGGACCTGCTGGCACGCCCCACCGAGGCCCTCAAAGTAGTGATCCGAGATGGTGCGGTGGTCATCGACCGACTGGCCTCGGGGTCAGCCGAGCCACACCCCGATTCGGCACTAGGCCGTCACGAACTAGCCCTGCGTTGACCCCAACGGCCATTGTTTCCGTACTCAACGACCGCGCCGCGCTCCACTGGGCGCGGGACCGAGGACAAACAGGTGAGGAGCCATGACAACAGACACGAAACGTGGTGTCGCTCTGGTGACCGGTGCGGCTTCCGGCATCGGTCGTGCGGCCGCGGAGGGATTCGTGCGGCGCGGTTACGCCACCGCGCTGGCCGACGCCAACCAGGAGGCCGGCCGCGAGGCCGAGGCGGAACTACGGCAGTGGGGAGAATGCACCTACGTCCACTGTGATGTCACCGACGACGCGGCCGTGGAACGGGCGGTGGCGCAGGTCGTGGAGACCTATGGGCGCCTGGACGCCGCCTTCAACGCGGCGGGTGTTGACGGCGAGCCTGCGACCACGTCGGAGTGCAGCATGGAGAACTGGAACCGTGTGCTCGCGGTCGATCTCACCGGCATATGGTCCAGCATGCGGTATGAGATCCCCGCGCTGCTCAAGGCCGGCGGCGGCTCGATCGTCAACTGTGCATCGGTGGCGGGAGTGCGGGCCGCTCCCACGATGCCGGCCTACGCGGCCGCCAAACATGGCGTCATCGGTCTGACCAGGACGGCCGCGCGGGAATACGGTCGACACGGGGTGCGGGTGAACGCGATCTGCCCTGGCACGGTTGACACCCCGATGTTCCGGCAGGCGATGTCGCCCGAGGTAATCGAACAGCTGGTCGCAGCTAGTGCCGTCGGCCGGGTGGCCGAGGCCCAGGAGATCGCCGCGGTGGCCGTGTGGCTCTGCGACGACGCCCCAGGGTTTCTCACCGGAGAGGCGATCACCGTGGATGGCGGCTTTTGCGCATAACGGTCCGTAACCCGGTAAGGAAAGGAGGAGTAATGACCCCCAGTGCTGCTACCGGCACGCCCCGTATTGCTCCCATCGCGCCGGAGAATCTGACCGCCGAACAAAAGTGCAAAATGCACGGGTGGGATGCGTTGCACTTCACTCGCGTGATGATGCGCAGCCCGCAACTGTTCGACGTCTTCCTACCAATGCTCACCAAGGTGGTCGCCCAGTCGGAACTGCCGCCGCGTGATCGGCAGGTGGTAATCCTGCGGATCTGCGCACTCACCGGCGAAGTGTATGAGGCCGCGCATCATGAGTTGATCTCGCACACCGCCGGCTTGTCCGACGATGAAATCGAGGCGGCCCACACCGGGGTGGGGCTCTCGCCGGTGCATCAGCTTCTCGCCTGTGCCGCTGAGGAACTCGTTCACGATTTCACCATCAGTGACCGAACCTGGACGGCGTTGGCCGAGCACTATAGCGACACTGAACTGATGGAAATCGTGGCGCTGGCCGGTACCTACACCACGATGGCGATGCTGACCAGGTCGCTCGGTATCCAGCTCGAAGACCACGACACCATGAAGAGCTTTATCGCGCTGCGGCAATACGTTTGAGAGCCACGAAAGGCATGCCATGACCGAACTTCGCTTCGACGGCCGGACGGCGATCGTCACCGGCGCCGGCGGGAATCCCGGCATCGGCCGGGCCCATGCGCTGCTGCTCGCCGCACGGGGGGCCAATGTCGTTGTCAACGACATCAACCGCGTGGTGGCGCCGGGTTACCCGGATGTCGCCTCGGCCGAGGCGGTCGTTGAGGAGATCCGCGCCGCGGGGGGCACCGCGGTCGCGGACACCCATTCGGTCGCCACCGAGGACGGTGCCGCCGCGCTCATCCAGACCGCGATCGACGCGTTCGGCGGGGTTGACATCCTCATCAACAATGCCGCGATCTCGATTGCGGCCCCGTTCGAGGAGATCACCGCGCACGACCTGCAGCAGCACATCGAGATCAACCTGATGGGCACGATCTGGACGTGTCGCGCCGCCTGGCCGCATATGAAGGCGAACGGCTACGGCCGCATTGTCAACACCTGCTCGGCGGCGTTCGGCGGCGCGCCGCTTCTGGTCGCCTACAGTGCCAGCAAGGGCGGCATCTTCTCGTTCACGCGCGCGTTGGCCGCCGAGGGAGACGCGTATGGCATCAAGGTCAATGCGTTGAGCCCGGGGGCCTTCACCCGCATGGTGACCGCGCAACAGAACGAGAGTTCGCCGATGTACCAGCTGTGCAAGACCAGCCTCCCGGCGGAGTTGGTCGCCCCCGTCGCCGCCTTCTTGTCCCATGAAAGCTGCCCGGTGACCGGCGACACGATCAACGGTGTCGGCGGGATGGTGAACCGGGTGTATCTCGCGGAGACCCCCGGCTTCTCCGAAGATCCGCTCACGCTGGAGGGCGTCGCCGCGCGCTGGAGCGAGGTCACCGCCGGCACCCCCGAGAACGCACTCCCGATCGCGGCAAATGATCCTCGCGAATGGGAGGTAAAGCCCTACACCGCGTCGCAGCCAGTTGGGTCGTAGCCCCGCCGGGGTTTTGGCTACGCCGATATGTCCGGACGGCGGGTCCGGTGACCGTGGGTCGAGTCGCACCCACAGCTGACACACTCACCACCACAAGGAGTTCGCGCGGTGCTGACACTGGAGGGCAAAGTCGCCATCGTCACCGGCGGGGCGCAGGGGATGGGCGCTGAGCATGCGCGGACCTTTGTCGGACTCGGGGCCCGTGTCGCCATTGCTGACATAGATGAGCAATTGGGTGTGGAGCTGGCAGATGAGCTTGGCGACGCTGCCGCGTTCTTTCCCTTGGACGTCACGGATCCGGACCAGTGGACTCAGGTTGTCGGTCGCGTCGCAGACCGGTGGGGAGCGGTGAATGTGTTGGTCAACAACGCTGGGGTGCCGGGCCCCGTCGAATCGACGGCGAACCTCGCCGTGGACGATTACCTGCGGACCGTCTCGGTGGATCAACACGGCGTGTTCTTCGGGATGAGGGCGGTGCTGCCCGGAATGGTCCATGCGGGCGCGGGATCGATCATCAATATTGCGTCGGTGGCGGGGTTTGCCCACGTCCGCCATGTCCCCAACGCGGCGTACACAGCCGCAAAATTTGCCGTGCGCGGACTCACCCGAGCGGCCGCGGTCGAATACGGCGGCCAAGGAGTTCGGGTGAATTGTGTTTTGCCGGGACCGATAGCAACGCCGATGCTGGCGCACGGATCACCGTCATCCGCGGCGGTCAAGGCGATCGAAGACACCGTCGTGATGAAGCGATGCGGGCAGCCGCAGGAAGTGTCGAACCTAGTGGCGTTTCTCGCCTCCGATGCCGCGTCGTACATCACCGGTGCCGACCATTTCGTCGACGGCGGTCAGGCCGCGGGCTGGTAGGGACACAGGTGAATCGACTGGACGGCAAGGTCGCGCTGGTGACCGGTGGCGCCGGTGGCATCGGCGGCGCGACCGCGGTGAGGATGGCAGCTGAAGGTGCCTGGGTCGTCGTCACCGACATCGACGACGAGGGTGGACACCTCGTCGTCGAGAAGGCTAAAGCCGCCGGCGGGCACGCTGACTATCTGCACCTCGACGTGCGAGACGAGGCCGAATGGGCGGAGGTGATGCGGCAAGTGGACTCCAGGATTGGCGGGCTGGACATCCTGGCCAATGTCGCCGGGGTCTGCGCCCTCGCGGGGATTGGCGACATGTCGTATGAGCAATGGCGCTGGCAGTTCCAGGTAGATCTCGACGGCAAATTCTTCGGGTGCCGGAATGCGCTGCCGCTGCTGATCCGATCCGGACGCGGCAGCATCGTCAATATCTCGTCGTCGAGCGTGATCCACGGTACCGCCGGTGCGACCGCGTATGCGGCCAGCAAGGCTGGTGTGCTGGCCTTTTCGAAGGCGCTTGCCGTGGAATGCTCGCAGGCCCGTACCGGGATCCGGGTCAACAGTGTCATACCTGGTCCCATCGAGACACCGATCTGGGTCAAGATGTTCCACGGCGGAGTGCTGCCACCACCCGATCAGGTCGACTACGAATCGATCGCCTTGGAACTACGCGACGAGGTGAGCGCCGGGAACCTCGTGCAGCGCGCCGGAAGACCTGACGACATCGCGGCGGCGATTGTCTTTCTGGCGTCCGACGAAGCCGGATACATCAACGGCACCGAGCTTATCGTTGACGGTGGCACGGCCATCGTCTAGTGGCGGCGCACGGCAGGCGGTGCCACGGGGCGGTCATTTCGCGTTCGCAGGGCAAGCATGACTGAGATTTGCCACGCCGAGCTAAAGTTGCAACAGCGTTGCACTATGGGGCGGGGTGTGGCTACGATCACATCGTCCCGGCCGTTAGATCCCGGTTCGAGATCTCGGCTAGGCCCGCGCTGGGAAACCCTTCGCGCTGAAGCGCTGCGACGAATTCGACGGAGAGGTTGCCATGCTCGACCAACGCCTGACGTTTGAAAATCCACTCGCCGCCGACGCGGGAATGATCGTCGACCGGGTCGGCCAGTCGCGGGAGGGCGCGAAGCTGCCCGCCGATCTCACGCTGGTGTCGGCCGACAACCATGTCGAACTCACCGAGGACATTTTCTACGAACGGTTCCCGGCGGAACGGCGCGATGCTGCGCCGCGCGTGTGGTTCGACCGCTACTGGCGAGTCGGTTTCCCGGACGTGATGCAGGCCTACCCGGAGAGCGCCGACGTGGACACGGCGCTTGCGCGTTCGGTTCTCAACGATGGGTTCGAGTTCGGCGTCCGCAACCAGCATCTGGACGCCGAGGGGATTGACAAGGAGATCGTCTATCCGCAAAGCCTGATGGCGTTCATCCGTTACCCGGACCAGGAGATGCAGGAACTCATGTACCGCACCTACAACGAGTACATGGCCGAACTCGACAAGCGGAATCCGGGTCGTTTCTACGGTGTCGGCATCTGTAGCAACTGGTGGAATCCCGATCATGCCGAAAAGGCGGTTCAGCAGATCGTTGATCTCGGTCTCAAGAGCTTCTTGATTCCGTTCAACCCGGGCAAGAACACCGAAGGCAACGTGATCGACTACGACAGCCCGGAGATGGACCGCTTCTGGGCATGCGCTGCTGAGGCCAACCTGCCGGTCAATTTCCACATCGGCGAGGTGCCGTCCGCCGGTGGTCGGGGTGGCTTCGGAACCTTCTTCCTGATGCAGGCGGCGCCGTTCCGGCGGGCCTTCGGCAGCCTGATCTTCGGCGGCATCTTCGATCGTCATCCGAACCTGCAGGTGGTGTTCGCCGAGGGCGGCATTAACTGGATCGCGGGTGCGCTGCAGGACGCCGAGCTCACCTACGGTGCGCACCGCGAACTCTTCGACTGGCCGATGAAACACCGGCCGAGCCACTACTGGCATAACAACATGTTCGCCACCTTCCAGACCGACACGATCGGCCTGAAGTTGCTCGACTACCTTGGCGCCGACCGCGTGATGTGGGGTCAGGATTATCCGCACAGCGAAGGCACATTCGGCTACACCGCCAACGCCATCAACGAGATCGTCGATCTCACGTCGGAAGCGGATGCCCGCAAGATCCTCAGCGAAAACGCGATCAACCTCTATCGACTGAACGACTGAGCGGGCCGTGATGACGACGTCATATGCGCACGCTGATCCAACGCGCGTCGTTAACCTCTGTCGGTTTCCGAGGGGTGATTCGCGTGAAATCGCAGCACTTTTGAGAGGCGGCGTCTGTGACGGTTAGTGCCACGAGCGATGTGCATTACGATCCATATGACGTTGAACTCAATACCGAACCTTACGCGATGTATCACCGGCTCCGCGAGGAAGCGCCCCTGTACTACAACAACGAGTACGACTTCTACGCGCTGAGCCGATTCGCGGATGTCCACCAGGCGGCACGCGACCATCTGAACTTGAGTTCGGCGCGGGGCGACGTGTTGGAAACCGTCAAGGCCAATATGGACATCCCATCGGGCTTCATGATCTTTGAGGATCCGCCAATCCATGACATCCACCGCAAGCTGTTATCCCGGATGTTCAGACCGCGTAAGATCGCCGAACTCGAGCCCCAGATCCGCGAGTTCTGTGCGCGCTGTTTGGATCCGTTGGTCGGCGGCAACCGGTTCGCCTTCGTGGCCGATCTTGGCGCGAAGATGCCGATGCGGGTGATCGGCATGTTGTTGGGGATGCCCGAAGGTGATCAAGAAGCCGTCCGCAAACGCTGGGACGACAACCTCCGTTCCGCCGAAGCCGGTCAACCGATAAACGTCGCCCCGGAGGCAATCGACGCCGGGGAGGCTTTTGCCGAGTACATCGATTGGCGGGCCGCGCACCCGTCGGATGACATCATCACTGAGCTGTCGAACGTCGAATTCGAGGATGAGACCGGCACCGTGCGCCGACTAACGCCCAGTGAACTGCGCGCCTATGCCAGCTTGGTCGTTGGCGCCGGCAACGAGACGACGAACCGGCTGATCGGCTGGATGGGGAAGGTGCTGGCCGAGAATCCCACGCAGCGTCGCCAACTAGCCGAGGACCATTCACTGATTCCGCAGGCCATCGAGGAGTTCGTGCGGTACGAGCCATCGGGACCGAATATGGCCAGGTATGTCACCAATGACGTCGAGTATTACGGCCAGACAATACCGGCGGGCAGTGTCATGCTGTTGATGCTCGCCGCAGCCAACCGTGATGATCGCCAATTCCCCCATGGCGACGTTTTCGACATCCACCGTGAGCCTCGTCAGCACCTGGGGTTCGGGACTGGCATCCACTTTTGCCTCGGATCAGCACTGGCCCGCCTCGAGGGACGGGTCGCGCTGGAGGAGATCTTGAAGCGCTTCCCGGAGTGGGATGTCGACCTCAACGAAGCCAAGTTGGCAATCTCCCCGGTGGTGCGGGGATGGGAATCGATGCCAGCAATTCTCCGTTGAACACCGCAGGGTGCTGACTTAGGTCACTTTCGGCGATTCCCGAAGGCTCTGCGTTCCTTTCATAATCGCAGGGCTTCGGCGAGTTCACGCAGCGATGGCCGTGGATCCGCTGCGATGCTGCCTCCGAGAACTTGGACGACGACGTGGTCGGCGCCGGCGCCGAGGTGGGCGGTGACTGATGCGGCGGCCTCGTGGGGTGTGCCCATGCCGACGAGGGCGCGAGCCAGTCGGTCGGATCCGCCGGGCACCAAATCGGTGTCGTTGAAGCCCTGTCGCAGCCACGAGTTGCGGTAGTTCTGCAGCGGAATGTAGGACCCGATGTGGTCGTGCGCCCGTTGAAGTTGGTCGTCGGCGGTGCCCCCGATGGCTACGGCTTGTTCAGGTATCAGCAACTTATGGGGGCCGAGGATGGCACGGGTCGTGCGGGTCTGGTCGGGTGTCACGAGGTAGGGGTGTGCTCCGTCGGCGAGTTCCGCGGACAGTTCGATCATTTTCGGTCCCAAGGCTGCCAGTAAGCGCGGCGGTCTGTCGCACGGTTCGATCTCTGCGGGGACGGTATCCATTCGTTCCAGGTACGTGCGCATCGTCGCCAACGGCTTGTGATAGGCGCCGTGCATCATGTCTTCGACGAAGGGAGCGTGGCTGACCCCGAGGCCGAGGATGAACCGCCCTGGGTGTAGGGCGGCGAGGGTTCGTGCCCCGGTCTCCGCGGGTGTCGGGATGCGGACGTGAATGTTAGCGATGCCGGTTCCCACGATCAGCCGGTCGGTGGCGGCCAGGAAAGCGGCCGACTCGACTAGCGCGTCCTTGCCGCCTCCCTCCGGCAGGAACAGCGACCCGTATCCCATCGCTTCGATGTCGCGGGCGATGTTCTGAGCGTCGCGGATTGGCCATTGCTCGCTGTTCCACCACACGCCTATGCGAGACGGAAAACTGACGGTCGCAGGGTTATTCGACATTTACTCGTATCTTCCTCACTGAAAGGGCCAACGGGACGCTCAGAACACCAATCGCGCAGCGTTGTTCGTCATGGCGCTCTTTGTGCAGCTGTTTTGTGAGGCGATCAATCGACGCCAGGATGTGCGAGATCATCGAGAGCCCGCCGTAGGTCGTCGATACCCTCCCAGGTCAGTTGGCAGGCCGATTTAATCTTGGCGTTGACGCCACGGATCTCCGGTTCGAGCGCGCGCGCCCGCTCGGTCAAGTTCACCAACACCCGACGTTCGTCGGCTGGGTCACGCACACGGGTGACCATCCCGGCGGCCTCGAGTCGTTTCACCAGGGGTGTGATGGTGCCGGTGTCCATATCCAGACAGGCGCCGAGCGTGCCGACCGTCTGCGCAGCGTTGTCGAGCAGCGCCAGCATCGCCAGGTACTGCGGAAACGTCAGCCCGATCGGCTCCAGCAGGGGCTTGTGAAGACGCGCCATGCGATTGGCCGCGCCGTACAACGCGAAAGACAGCTGCTGGCCCAATGCGTTCCGACGGAGCCGGGGAACGTCGTCGACCTTTACTCTAGCCTGCGATTCCATAGTGCACTAGATAATAGTATGCAAAAGGTGTGTTGGCCAGCAACGCGCCTCTCGCCCCATCTACAGCGAGTCGAGATTGCCCTGCCAACGGTCGGGACGGCGGCGAACGCGAGGGAGACCGCCAAAGCTCCGACTCACACCGTGGCTAGTTAGTCAGGCGTCATGGCACGGCTGTCTAGGCGCGAGCCGACGACAAACCCTCAGGACTCGCTCGGCGGGTAAAAGTATTCCCGCCATGCCGCGATCTTTCCGTTCTGCACTTGATACGCCCCCATCACCGGCCAGCTCATCTGCTTCCCGTCCACGATCCAGTGATCAAAGCGCTCCATCATCACCACATCCCCGTCGACGGCAAGGTGTCGGATTTCCAGGTCTACGCAAGTCCCGCCGTCGAAGAACGCTTTCATCATCTTGTGGATCGCGTCGCGGCCTGATAGCCGTGGATAGGACGGGCCGATGTCGAAATAAGCATCTTCGGCGAAGTGGCTCATGACTTCGTCGACATCATTGCGGCCCCATGCGGCGATCTCCGCGCGTACGATTTGCTCAGGAGTCATCAGTCCCCGTCGACCTCCTTCGATGGTTTGCTCATCAGGGCAACACTTTTACCGGCACGTGGTGATAGCCGCCTACGTTTTGCATTTGGACACGTTCTAGTCCGTCCCACTGCACCTGGTAGCGGGGCATGAAGTCCAACAGCCGTTCGAGCGCGATCGTGGTCTCCAACCGGGCCAACGCAGCACCCAGGCAGCTGTGGATGCCGTAGCCGAAGCCCAAGTTTTGGGATTCACTCCGGTTTCGGTCGATGTCGAAGACGTGGGCGTCGGTGAACGCGCGCGGGTCGCGGTTGGCCGCGGCTTTCATGAGGAATACCGGTTTGCCGGCCGGGATCGTAGTGCCGTGCAGGTGAGCATGCTTGAGGGTGAACCGCACGTTGTAATGCACCGGGCCGTCGAACCGCAGCATCTCTTCGACCGCGGCCGGGATCTTGCTGCGGTCATCGAGCAGCTTCTGCCACTGGTCCGGGTTCTTCGCGAAGGTCACCACCGCACTGCCGAGCAGTTTGGTGACGGTCTCAGCGCCGGCGCCGCCGAGCAGTGCGGTGAACCCAGCAATTTCGATATCGTCGAGCTTGCGCAGTTGGCCGTCCTCGGTCAGGATTTCGGCGGCGATCAGGCGACTGATCATGTCGTCTTGTGGATCGGCTCGTCGCTGCTGGGCCAGCTGGTAGTAGTACATGCCCGATTCGATGTTCGCCCGCATCCCGGCGTCGGTTTGACCGATGTTGCCCGGCTGGCGGGATAGGGAGATGTCGATCCACTCGCGGACCTTTTGGCGGAATTCCTCGGGCACTCCGGCCATGCGGGTGATCACCTCGACCGGGAACGGCCCGGAAAAGTCTTGGATGACGTCGAAGTTGTCCGGGTCGACCCGGCTCAAGTAGTGCTCAACCAGGTCCTCGACGGTTTCGCGCTGGGACTGGATAGCCCGCGGGGTGAACGCCTTGTTGACCAAGCTGCGAAAGACCCGGTGCTCGGGAGGATCCATGAAGATGATCGACTTCGGCGGCCCCTCTTCGGATTGCACCATCGCCAAATCGCAACCACGGGTGGACGAGTACGTCTCGTTGTCTTTGAGGGCCGCTGCGACGTCGGCGTGCCGGGTCAGGGCGTAGAAGTCGAACTCCTCGCTGTAATAGACCGGTGCTTCGTCCTGCATTCGCAGGTAGATGTCGTAGGGATCGGTGAAGTACTCGGCTGAGAACGGATCGAAAACCACCTCGGGCTTGGTCATTTTCTGCCTCCGGAGCTGGGGTATCGGGGGTTAGGAAACGAATGTGGGCATGGCCGCCCAGCCGCGCACCGCGGCTGTTTGCGACGGCACCGCATTCGGCCAGTCGACCTCCCAGGTCGGGAAGCGCTTGAGGATCTCCTCCAGTGCGATGCGGCCCTCCAGCCGGGCCAGCGCGTTACCCATGCAGAAATGCGCGCCTGCACCAAAGGTCATGTGTGCGCGCTGCTCCCGGTGGATATCGAACACATCGCCGTCTGGTGGGAACCGGCGGTGATCACGGTTGGCCGCACCGACAAGCAGGAGCATTGCCGCCCCCTCGGGCACCGTCTTGCCGTAGTACGCGACGTCGCGTGCGACATAGCGGGCGATCTGCAACGCAGGTGGTTCCCAACGCAGGATCTCTTCGATGGCCTGCGGGATCAATGCTGGGTTCTCGACGAGTTGCCCGCGTTGGTTGGGATGCTCGGCCAACGTCTTGCCCGCCCAGCCAATCAGCCGCGTGGTCGTCTCTGACCCCGCGGTGGCGATCACCGTCAAGTACAGCAGCAGCTCTTCGCGGCGCAACTTGCGCACTGTGCCGGTCTCATCGGTGAACTCGGCGTTGAGCAGCTCGGTCATGATGTCGTCGGACGGGTGCTCGACGCGCCAGTCCAAGAACTCCGCGAACACCTCGCCGGTGGCCAGCGCGTCGACCCTCTCTCCCTGCAGCACCTCCTCACCATGGTCGGTGATCTGACGCTGCCGGTCCTCCGGAATACCCAGCAGCATGCCGATCACCCGCATTGGCATCTGTTCACCGAGATCGTTGACAAAGTCAAACCTCCCCGTACCGACGATGGGGTCGAGGCAGCGCGCGGTGAACTCGCGGATCTGCGGCTCCAGCGCCAACACCTTCCGCGGTGTGAACATCCGCGACAGCAGGTTGCGGTGGATGTTGTGGATCGGCGGATCTTCGAAAATCAATGTCCCAGGTGGTATTTCCATCCCAGACTTGATGACCTCCAGCACCGCACCGCGCCCCGAGATGAACGTCTCATGGTCGATGACCGCTTTGTTGACGTCATCGAACCGGCTGAGCGCGTAGAAGTCGTGCTGCTCGTTGTAGTAGAGCGGAGCCTCTTCGCGAATCCGGGCGAACACCGGATAGGGGTTCAGATTGAGGTCGACGTTGTACGGGTCGTAGTACAGGTCGGCATCGGTCGGCGCGGCCATCAGCGCGTCACCGACGCCAGGTCGCGTCGGGCCGCCACGCCCGCGTCCAGGGCGGTGTCAGCCACCGGGTAGCGGGAACTGACGCCGCCGGAGGGCGAGTACAGGTTGACGTTCGGCACAGCTAGACCTCCTGAGGGACGGACAAGTGGTGGGCATCTAGCTAGCGGGATGTTAGCCAGTTGAACCCGGGAATTGCAACATCGTTGTACTTTTGACTGCGTGTGGCAATGCGCGCGCCGGACCCAAACGAGGGTCCCGCGTTCGACCGCGCCAGCGCACTTCCAACGGCTGGGGGCACAAGCTATGCCGGGCTCGAGCCAGTCGGACTCGTCAACCCACCGACCCTCCGGTCGCGGCCGCATACCCGGCCCGGTAGCCGAACACCATGGCCGGGCCGATGGTGCCGCCGGCCCCGCCGTAGGCGCGTCCGGTCACCCCGGCCATCGCGTTGCCGGCGGCGAACAGCCCCGGGATCGGCGCACCGCTGACATGCAGTACTCGGGCGTCGCGGTCGGTGCGTGGCCCGCCCTTGGTGCCCATCGCGCCGACCGACACCGGCACCGCGAAATACGGGGCGGTGTCGATGGGACCCAGCGTCTTGCCGTCATCACCCCAGTAGCCGTCGTAGGCGCTGGCGCCGCGGCCGAAGTCGGGATCGGTGCCCGCGGCGACGTGGCGATTCCATTCGGCCAGGGTGTGGGCCAGCCCATACGGGTCGATCCCGGTCTTGGCGCCCAACTCGGTGAGGTCGGTGGACATCGAAAACCAGTCCGGCACCGGCTCGCCGGGCGCCACCCCCAAAAACCCGTACCGCTTGAGGTGCAGCGCGTCGAACACGATCCAGGCCGGGTCGTTGACGTAGCCGTCGCGCGGATCCAGGTAATGGAATGCGCCGGCCATCGAGTTGTAGTCGCAGGCCTCGTTGACGAAGCGTCGCCCGGCCCGGTTGACGATGATGCTGCGCGGGCGGGTGCGTTCCAACCGCACGCTGCGGCTGCGCTGCTGGCCGTCGATGGTGTCGCCGGGGATTTGCACGATCGGCACCCACCACGCTTCGCCCATGGTGGCCAGGTCGGCGCCGCAGGCCATCGCCATCCGCAGCCCGTCACCGGTGTTGTTGGGTGGCGAGACCGCGCCGTGCATCGGGCCGCGCAGGAAGGCCTCCACCAGCGCCGTGTCCCATTCGAAGCCGCCGTTGGCCAGGATCACCCCGCGCCGTGCATGCACCTGCGACACCGTGCCGTCCCGCTCGACCCGGACACCGGTCACCGCGCCCGCGGTGGTGACGAGTTCGACGGCGCGGCAGCGGGTCTGCGGCACCACCCCCGCCTCGAGCAGGCCTTCCAGCAGCCCGGCGACCAACGCGGTGCCGGCCACGCAGAGCTCGCCGGAGCCGTCGTCGACGTCGGCGTGCAACCGGGCTCGGGTCTCGGCGTCGAAGCCGACATTGGACCAGTCCGCGGGAAACGCGGTGATCCGGTCGGCCCATTCGCCGAGCCGGCTCAGCTGGTAGGGCACCGGGCTGTGCGACCGGCCGCCGCCGGGTTGACCGCCGGGTAGCTCCGGCTTGTAGTCGGGAAAGCCGGCGGCGACTTCGAACCGCAGCCCGCTGTGCGCCTCAACGAAGTCCAGCATCGACTCTCCGGTGCGCACGAACGTGTCGACCAGCGCGTCGTCCATCGCGCCGAACGACTGCGCCCGCAGGTAGGCCAGCGCGTCGTGCACCCCGAGTTCCGCCCCCGGCAGGCGGTGGTGCGCGGGAATCCAGGCGATGCCACCGGAGACCGCGGTGGTGCCGCCGACGGTCGCGGCCCGCTCGTAGAGCGCGACCGAGGCGCCGTGGGCGGCGGCGGTCAGGGCGGCGGTGAGGCCGGCAGCGCCGCTGCCGCATACGACGACATCGACTTCGTGGTCCCAAGAAGGCATAGGCAAGGTCCTCTCTGCGATCGCGATGCTCAGCTGAGAATCGCCGATAATTGCTTGGCGGCCTGGAGAACTGCATCCTTGCCGCGTCGTACGACGTCCTCGCGGTGCGAGATCAGGTTGATGCAGGTCGGAGGCGACGGCGGGTCGCGGTGCACCGGCACCGCCAGGCCGTAGGTGTTGGGTTCGATCTCGCCGTGGGTGATCACCCAGCCCTGGTGTCGGGCGCGGCTGACCAGGTCCCGTTCCTGCGGTTGCGGCGGCATGCTGGCCAGCAGGGCGACCCCGGCCGCGCCGCGGCTCAACGGGTGCCGACTGCCTTCATGGAAGGCCAGCTGATAGGCGACCTGGGTGGGCACGATGACCGCGACCGCCACCTGCTGATCCCCCTCGGCGACCAGCAGCGACACCGTGGTACCGAGCTCGTCGGCCAGGGCCTGCAGGGTCGGCAGGCTCAACTGGCGCAGGTTGCGGTCGAATGAGGCGCCGAGCACCGCCAGACCGGCGGCCGGGCGGTACCGGCCGTCGTCCCCCTTGGCCACGAACCGGAACTCGGCCAGCGTGGCCAGCAGTCGATACGCGATGGTCCGATGCACCCCGACCTGGTCGGCGACCTGCTGCGCCGACAAACCGGCCGGCGCGGCCGCCACCGATTGCAGCGCCGCCAGCCCCCGCGCCAACGTCTGGGAACCGGTCATGGCGTGGGCAGATGCCTTGACATACGCCCCTCCGAGAGTGATGCTCTATACATAGTGCACATCAATGTGCGATTTTAGCACACACGATTGGTTCAATACGAGAGCGGCATTTCCGCTGTTGAGGCCAGAAAGGAATCCGGTGCCGGAGCACGAGAGCGTCTGGAGCGATCTGCAGGGTGTGGCGTTCGAGCAGGGCTACCTCGACGCCCGGGGCGTGCGCACCCGATACCTGCGCGCCGGCGACCCGGACCAGCCGGTGTTGTTGCTGCTGCACGGATCCGGCGGCCACGCCGAGGCTTACGTGCGCAACCTGGCGGCGCACAGCGAGCATTTCTGGACCTGGTCGATCGACATGCTGGGGCACGGCTACACCGACAAGCCGGGCCACCCGCTGGAGGTCGGCCACTACGTCGAGCACCTGATGACGGTGATGGACGTCATCGGTGCGCAACGGGCCAGCGTGTCGGGCGAGTCGCTGGGGGGCTGGGTGGCGGCCCGCGCCGCCGTCGACCACCCGGACCGCATCGAGAAGTTGGTGCTCAACACCGCCGGTGGCTCCCAGGCCGACCCCGCGGTGATGCAGCGGATTATCACGCTGTCCATGGCGGCCGCGGAGAACCCGACCTGGGAGACCGTGCAGGCGCGGATCAAGTGGCTGATGGCGGACAAATCCAAGGACTACGACGACCTGGTCGCCAGCCGGCAACGGGTGTACCGGCAACCCGGATTCGTCGGAGCGATGAAAGACATTATGGCGCTGCAGGATCCGGATATCCGGGCCCGTAACCTGTTGGGTCCGGCCGAATACGGCGCGATCACCGCGCCGACCCTGGTGCTGTGGACCAGCGACGACCCGACCGCGGACGTGGCCGAGGGTCGGCGCATCGCCTCGATGATCCCCGGGGCGCGGTTCGAGGTGATGCCCGGCTGCGGGCACTGGCCGCAGTACGAGGACGCCGCGACGTTCGACCGGCTGCACCTCGACTTCCTGCTGGGACGTTGACCGTGTCCGCCAGCCAGTCCGAGGCCGACGTCGTCATCGTCGGTGCCGGCCCGGTGGGGTTGACGCTGGCCAATATCCTGGGCTTGCAGGGTGTTCGGACCGTGGTGCTCGAGGAGCGCGACACCCTGATCGACTATCCGCGCGGGGTCGGCCTCGACGATGAGTCGCTACGCACCTTCCAGGGCATCGGCCTGATCGACGGTGTGCTGCCGCATACCGTCCCGAACCAGATCCTGCGGTTCGTCGACGCCAAACGTCGGCTGCTGGCCGAGATGGCGCCGGTCGGGGCCCCGTTCGGCTGGCCGCGTCGCAACGGGTTCGTCCAACCCCTGGTCGACGCCGAGTTACTGCGCGGCCTGGACCGGTTCGAGCACGTCGAGGTGCGCTGGGGCACCCCGATGGCCTCCTGCACCGAATCCGCCGACGCGGTGACGGTGCAGTTGCCGGACCACGCCAGCGTCGCGGCCCGCTACGTGGTGGGCTGCGACGGCGGCCGCAGCACCACCCGGCGGCTGATGGGCGTCTCCTTCGACGGCACCACCTCCTCGACCCGCTGGCTGGTCGTCGACATCGCCACCGACCCGCTCGGCCACCCCAACAGTGAGGTCGGCGCCGACCCCGAACGTCCCTACGCCTCGATCTCGATCGCGCACGGAATCCGGCGCTTCGAGTTCATGATTCACGCCGACGAGTCCGACGAGCAGGTGCAGCAGCCGGAGTTCCTGGCCCGCATGCTGGCGCCGTTGGTGCCCAACCCGGACCGGGTCGATGTGATCCGGCACCGGGTCTACACCCACCACTCTCGCATTGCCGGCGCCTTCAGGCGCGGAAGGCTGCTGCTGGCCGGCGACGCCGCGCACCTGATGCCGGTGTGGCAAGGCCAGGGATACAACAGCGGGATCCGCGACGCGGCGAACCTGGGCTGGAAACTGGCCGCGGTAGTCACCGGCCGGGCCGGTGATGCACTGCTGGACAGCTACGACGTCGAACGCCGCAAACACGCCCGCGCGATGATCGACCTGTCCACCCTGGTGGGGCGGGTCATTTCGCCGACCAATCGCCGAGTTGCCGCGATCCGCGACCTCGCGATCCGCGCCGCCTCGGTGGTGCCCACGCTCAAACAGTATGTGCTGGAGATGCGGTTCAAACCGATGCCGCGCTACGAGCAGGGCGCGGTGGTGCACCCGCAGCCGCGTCGCGACGACTCGCCGGTGGGCACCTTGTTCATCCAGCCCCGCGTCGACACCCGCGACCGCACCAACGTGTTGCTCGACGACGTGCTGGGCACTTGGTTCGCCGTGGTGTCCTGGAACAACAACCCGCGCCGCCTGCTCGGGGATGACGCGTTCGCGCGCTGGAAGGCGTTGGGCGCGCGGTTCATCGAGCTGCGGCCGCGCACCCAGCTGCACTGGGCCGGGCACGACGACCCCGACGTGGTGGTGGTCGGCGACGCCATCGGCGAGCTGAAATCCTGGTTCGACGCCCACGCCGAGTCCGTGCTGTTCCTGCGGCCCGACCGGTGCATCGCCGGCGCCGGGATCGCCCAGTTGGCCCCCGAGCTGAGCGCCGCGCTGCTGCACGCGCTGGCCCTGACCCCGGAAGGCGGTGAATCCCACGATGGCGCTAGCCCTGTGCTGTATGTCGCACAGCCCACTGCTGAATCTGCCGGGACCGTCGGCTGAGGTGCTGCAGGACGTGAACGCCGCGCTGGAAAAGGCCCGGGAGTTCGTCGCCGACTTCGACCCGGAGCTGATCGTCACCTTCGCGCCCGATCACTACAACGGCTTCTTCTACAAGCTGATGCCGCCGTTTTGCATCGGCACCGCCGCCACCGGGATCGGTGACTACGGCACCCACGCCGGCCCGCTCGACGTAGCCGCCGACATCGCCACCGACTGCGCAAAAGCCGTGCTGGACAACGACGTCGACGTCGCGATCTCGGCCGGCATGGACGTTGACCACGGCACCGTGCAGCCGCTGGAGAAGCTGTTCGGTGCGGCCACCGCCCACCCGGTGGTGCCGATCTTCCTCAACGCGGTCGCCGCGCCGCTCGGCCCGCTACGGCGTGCCCGGGCGTTGGGTACCGCGGTGGGCACCTACCTGGCCGGCCTGGACAAGCGGGTGCTGCTATTGGGATCGGGCGGGCTGTCCCATGATCCGCCGATCCCGACCCGCGAGACCGCCCCGCCGCAAGTGCTGGAGCGCATCGTGGGCGGGCGGCCGATGACCGCCGAGCAACGGCTGGCCCGGCAGACCGTGGTCATCGACGCCGCCCGGGACCTGGCCGCCGGACGCGGCCCGCAACGCCCGCTGAACCCCGACTGGGATCAGCGATTCCTTTCCATCATCGACAATGGGCAGCTCGCCGACCTAGACCAGTGGTCCAACTCCTTCATCGCGCAGGAGGGCGGCAACTCCGCGCACGAAATCCGCAGCTGGGTAGCCGCTTTCGCCGCGCTCGCGGCCAGCGGCGGCTACCGGACCGTGCTGCGCTACTACCGGACGGCGGCCGAGCTGATCGCCGGCTTCGCGGTGCGAACGGCGGTGCCGGCATGACGGGCGAGCACGTGGTGGACGTGTTGGTGGTCGGCTCCGGCGGTGGCGGCATGACCGCCGCCCTGGCCGCCGACGCCGCCGGGCTGGACACCCTGGTGATCGAAAAGGCCGCGCAGTTCGGGGGTTCCACCGCGCTGTCCGGCGGTGGCATCTGGGTTCCGGGTGCACCGGCGCAGCGGCGGGCAGGCTACGTCCCGGACCCCGACGACGTCGTCGCATACCTGCGCCAGATCACCGGCGGCCTGGTCAGCGACGCCCGGCTACAGCAATACGTGGACGCCGCGCCGGCGATGATGGAGTTCCTCGAGCAGCTCAGCCCGTGGTTCGAGTTCGTCTGGAAACCGGGCTACGCCGACTACTACCCGGAGGTCCCCGGGGGATCCGAGCTGGGCAGCACCATCAACGTCCCCGCCATCGACCTGCGCACACTCGGCGAGGAAGAACAGCACCTGCTGGCGCCGTTGGCGTTGGCGCCGAAGGGGATCTGGCTGGGGCCCAAAGACCTTCGGCTGTTCTACCAGATCCGCCAGTCGTGGCGGGGCAAGGCGGTGCTGGTCAAGCTGCTGTGGCGGATGTTTCGGGCCCGGGTGTTCGGGGACCGGATGGCCGCGATCGGCCAGTCGCTGGCGGCGCGGCTGCGGCTGGCGATGCGCGACCGCGACATCCCGCTGTGGCTGAACACCCCGATGACCGAACTGCTCACCGCCGACGACGGGACCGTCATCGGCGCGGTGGTCGAGCGCGACGGTGCGCCGCAGCAGATCCGCGCGCGGCGCGGTGTCATCCTGGCCAGCGGCGGTTTCGACCACGACCTGGCCTGGCGCCAGCAATACCAGCCGGTGCTCGAGCACGATTGGAGCTTCGGCAACCCGGCGGCCACCGGCGACGGGATCCGCGTCGGCGAAAAGGTCGGCGGCACCACCGAACTGCTCGACGAGGCGTGGTGGTTCCCGGCCATCTGCTGGCCGGACGGCCGGCTGCAGTTCATGCTCAACGAGCGGATGATGCCGTCGCAGTTCATCGTCAACGGTGAGGGCAAACGGTTCATCAACGAGGCCTGCCCGTACATGGACTTCGCCCACGCCATGATCGACGGCCAAAAGTCCGGGGTGACCCACATCCCGTGCTGGTTGATCACCGACCACCGGTCGTTCAACCGCTACGTCGTGGCCGGGCACCTGCCGCTGCCGAAGATCCCGGGTGCCCCGGTGCCCACCGGGCGCAAGCTGCCGGCCGCGTGGCTGGAGTCCGGCGTGGTGAAGGCCGCGGCTTCGCTGACCGAGCTCGCCACCCAAATCGACGTGCCCCCCGGAGAACTGGAGCGCACCGCGCAACGGTTCAACGAGCTGGCCCGCGGCGGCCACGACGACGACTTCGGTCGCGGCGACAGCGCATACGACAACTACTACGGCGACCCGACCCTGCCCAACCCCAATCTGCACCCGCTGGGCAAGCCGCCGTACTACGCCTTCCAGATCATCCTCGGGGATCTGGGTACCTCCGGCGGGTTGCGCACCGACGAATGCGCCCGGGTGCTGCGCGCCGACGACACCGTGGTCGGCGGGCTGTACGCGGTGGGCAACGTCTCGGCGCCGGTGATGGGGCGCAGCTACGCCGGCGCCGGCGCCACCATCGGGCCGGCCATGACCTTCGGCTACGTGGCGGCGAAGCACCTCGCCGGCACGCTTCCTGATCCGACTCACACCACTTCTATGGGAGGTAACCGGTGAAGATTTCACTTTTCTACGAGTTCGCGCTGCCGCGGCCCTGGGCGCCGGACGATGAGCGGGAGCTGCTGGCCGACTGCCTGGACGAGGTGGAGGCGGCCGACAAGGCGGGCTTTTCCACGGTGTGGCTGACCGAGCACCACTTCCTGGAGGAGTACTGTCATTCCACCGCCCCGGAGATGTTTTTGGCGGCGGCCAGCCAGCGCACCAAGAACATTCGGCTGGGCTTCGGCATCATGCACCTGCCGCCCGTCGTCAACCACCCGGCCCGGGTCGCCGAGCGCATCGCCACCCTGGACCTGATCTCCAACGGCCGCGTCGAATTCGGCACCGGTGAATCCTCCTCGGTCGGTGAACTCGGCGGCTTCAACATCGACCCCGCCGACAAACGGGCCCAGTGGGAAGAGGCGTTGGAGGTCGCGATCCGCTGCATGGTGGAGGAGCCGTTCACCGGCTTTGACGGCAAGCACGTTCAGATGCCGGCCCGCAACGTCATCCCCAAACCGCTGCAGAAACCGCACCCGCCGGTGTGGGTGGCCTGCACCCGGCCGTCGTCGGTGCAGATGGCCGCCGAAAAATGCATCGGCGCACTGAGCTTCGCCTACACCGGCCCCGGCCCGCTGACCGAGCGGGTAAACGGCTACTACAAGCAGTTCGAGGAAACCGGTGTTCCGGTGACCCCGCAGATCAACCCGAACATCCTGGCGATCGGCGGCGATCTGTCGATGATGGTGGCCCCCACCGATGAGCAGGCGCTGCAACGGCTGGGCCAGGGCGGCGGCTTCTTCTCGTTTGGGATCATGCACTACTACATGACCGGGGTGCACACCCCGGGTCGGACCGGGGTGTGGGACCGCTACCTCGAGGAGGTGGCCAAGGACCCGACGCTGGCCTACGGACCCGGCCGCGGCGCGATCGGCTCGCCGGCCACCGTGCGGGAATTCCTGCGCGGCTACGAGGAAAGCGGGGTCGACGAGATCATCCTGCTGCTCAACCCGCGCAGCCACGAAGGCACCATGGAATCCATCGAGTTGATGGGTAAGGAAGTGCTGCCGGAGTTCATCGAGCGCGACGCGAAAGCGGTGGCCGACAAGGCCAAGCGGCTGGCGCCGGTGATCGAGAAGGTGGAGGCGCGCCGGCCGCAATCGTCGGCGCCGGCCTTCGACGAAAGCTACTCGTTCGGCGGGCTGCCCACCGGCCGGGGCGGGAAGTTCACCGCCAGCGAGATTCCCGAGGCGATGGCGGAAATGAACGAGGGACGCGTGCAGGCCGCGCAACGCGACAAGGAGCAGCGGGGCTGAGCCGGGGAGCCAACTAGCCATGGGCCAAATCGACCGGTTGTGGCGGTACGACGGGCGCCGCGCGGTGGTGACCGGGTGCGCGTCGGGCATCGGCGCGCAGCTGGTGCGCCAGCTCACCGAACTGGGCGCGCACGTCGTCGGCTTGGATCGGTGCGCCCCGGAAGTCGAGCTCGCCGAGTTCCATCACGTTGATCTGGCCGACGCCGCCTCGATCGACCGTGCCGTGGCCGCGTTGGGCGGCCCGGTCGATGCCCTGTTCAACGTGGCCGGGGTGTCGTCGGGAATCGGTGACCCGCTGCTGGTCGTCACCATCAACTTCCTGGGCCTGCGCCAGTTCACCGACGCGGTGCTGCCGGTGATGCCGGCCGGGTCGTCGGTGGTGAGCGTGTCGTCGCTGGCGGCGGCCGGCTACCGCGAGAATCAACAGCGGGTGGCCGGGCTGCTGCACACGCCGAGCCTGGCCGACGGCGTCGCGTGGTGTCAGCGGCACCCCGAGGCGCTGGCCGACGGGGGCTACCGGCTGTCCAAGGAAGCGATCATCCTGTACACCATGGTCAAGGCGGCACCGCTGGGCGCCCGGGGGATCCGGATCAACTGCACCGGGCCGGGCGTCACCGACACCCCGATCCTCGACCAGCTGCGGTCCGCCTACGGGCAGCGGTTCCTCGACGACATCGACAAACCCCTGGGCCGGGACGCCGAGCCCGCCGAACAGGCCGCCGTACTGGCGTTTCTGAACAGCGGTGCCGCCAGCTACATCTCGGGCCAGGTGGTGTGGGTTGACGGCGGCAATCTGGGCGCGCTCGCCGCCCGCGAGCTGGAGCGGGCGCCGTGGCCAGCCTGACCGATTTTCGGCGCGTCGCCAAAGATGTGCGCAACTGGGGGCGGTGGGGGGACACCGACGAACTCGGCACCCTGAACTTCATCACCGCGGACAAGGTCGCCCACGCCGCCAGCCTGGTCCGGCACGGCAAGGTGTTTCCGCTCGGGGTGGACTTCGGCTCGTCGGGCCCGCAGGGCGCCTTCCAGTTCCGGCACAACCCGATGCACGTGATGACGGTGGACGGCGGCGACGTCAACACGCTGGCCCGCTACGGTCCGGAGTGGGCCCGCAACTCGGTGGCCCAGCAGCTGAGCGAGTTCTTCGTGGACAACCCGTTTCGGTTCAACGACGACATGATCATCATGTCGTTGCAGGCCGCCACCCAATGGGACGCGTTGTCGCACGTGTACTACGACGACCAGCTGTACAACGGCTTCCCGGCGAGCTCGGTGACCAGCCTGGGCGCCTACCACTGCGGCATCGACAAGGTGGACGGCAAGGGCATCACCTCGCGCGGGGTGCTGCTGGATGTGGTGCGGCATCGCGGCGTGGACGTCTTTGTGGAACACGGCACCCCGATCACCCCCGAGGAACTCGACGACGTCGCCCGGGCGCAGGGCGTGGCGATCGGCCGCGGCGACATCGTGCTGATCCGAACCGGCTGGTGGGCGCGGTTTTTGAGCACCGGCGACGGTGCCGAGCCGGGCGCGGGCTTGGATTGGCGGTGCGCCGCCTGGCTGCACGACCACGACATCGCCGCGGTCGCCGCCGATAACCTGATGGTCGAAGACCCGGTGTCCGGGGTCGAGGGCACCTTCTTGCCGATGCACATGCTGTGCCTGCGCGACATGGGTTTGATGCTCGGCGAATTCTGGGACCTCACCGCGCTGGCCGCCGACTGCGCCGCCGACGGGGTCTACGAGTTTCAGCTGGTGGCCCCACCACTGCGCGTTATCGGCGCGGTCGGGTCCCCGGTCAATCCCATTGCCATCAAGTGAGGAAGAGCGTGATGACTGAACAAACCGGTCCGCTGGTGGTGGCCCTCGGCGGCACCCTGCGGGCAGATTCGTCAACCGAACGGGCGCTGCGGCATTGCCTGGCGGCCGTGGAGCGGCGCGGCGGGCGCACCCAACTGTTCAGCGGGGAAGACATCGAGTTGCCGATGTACAACCCGCACGAGCCGGCCCGCACCGAGCGGGCAACGCGGTTGATCGACGCGCTGCGGCGAGCCGACGCTGTCGTCGTCGGCTCGCCCGGATACCACGGCGCCATCTCCGGGCTGGTTAAGAACGCGTTGGATTACATCGAGGACATGCGCGAGGATTCCCGCGTCTACCTGGACAACAAGCCGTGGGGCTGCATCAGCTGCGCCTACGGCTGGCAGGCCGCGGTGGGCACCCTGGGCCAGCTGCGGGTGATCGGGCACGCGCTGCGGGCCTGGCCCACACCGCTGGGGGTGGCGATCAACTCGGCGGACCGCATCTGGGATCACGCCGGGGAACTCATCGACACCACGGTGAGCGACCAACTGGACCTGCTGGCCACACAGGTGCTGACCTTTGCCCGCTCGCACAGCGTGACGATCTAGGCGGATCGGATGTATCGCCGCAGCGTTGACGTCGACGGCCTGACCACCAGCTATTTGGAAGCCGGCCAGGGGGATCCGGTGGTGCTGTTGCACGGCGGGGAGTTCGGCGCCAGCGCCGAACTCGGCTGGGAGCAAACCATTCCCGCGTTGGCGCAGCACTACCGGGTGCTGGCCCCGGACATGTTGGGGTTCGGCCAGTCGGCCAAGGTCATCGACTTCACCGACGGCCGCGGCATGCGGATCCGGCACATCGCCCGGTTCTGCGCGGTGCTGGGCGTCGAGGCGGCGCATTTCGTCGGCAACTCGATGGGGGCGATCAACCTGCTCGTCGACGCCACCGCCGAAGCGCCGCGGCTGCCGGTGCGCAGCATGGTGACGATCTGCGGCGGTGGGGAGATCCAGCGCAACCGGTACATGGAAGCGCTCTACGACTATGACGCCACGCTTCCCGCCATGCAGCGCATCGTCGAGGCGTTGTTTTACGACCCCGCCTATCCCGCCGACGAGGAGTATGTGCGGCGCCGCTACGAGTCCAGTGTCGCGCCCGGGGCGTGGGAGGCGTTGGCCGCGGCCCGGTTTCGTCGGCCCGGCTTGGAGCCGCCGGCGGCCGCGTCGAGTCAGCGCGCCTACCACCGGATCTCGGTGCCGACCTTGGTGATCGAGGGCGGCGGTGACAAGCTGCTACCGGTTGGGTGGGCCAAGCAGATCGCCGACCAGATCCCCGGTGCGCGCTCGGCCGTGGTTGAGGATGCGGGACACTGCCCGCAGATCGAACAGCCGGCGGCCGTCAACGAACTGCTGCTGGAGTTTCTGTCTTCGCGTTGACTCTGCGTGTACCACGCGGTCTACCCGCACTTTTGCCTGGTACACGCAGAGTCAGCGAGGTGCGCCCGCCGAAGGGGTTGTCTCGCCGACGGCCTCGGCGCGAGCGTGCGCAAACCCGGTGATTCGCACGGCGTGTCGACCGGGGACACGCACGCTCGCGCCGAAGGGGCACGCTCGCGCCAGAAGGCACCCCCTACATCTGGGCCCAGACGATCTTGGTTTGCAGGTAGGTCTCGATGCCGGCTTTACCCGACTCGTAACCCCAGCCGGACTGCTTGTAGCCGCCGAACGGCATGGAGTGGTCGAACTGCATCTGGCAGTTCAGCCCGACGGTTCCGGCCTTGAGCCGCTTGGCCAGCCGGTGCGCGCGACCCAGGTCGCTGGTCCAGGCGGTGGCGGCCAGACCGTAGGTGCTGTTGTTGGCCAACGCGATGGCTTCGTCGTCGTCGTCGAACGGCAGAATCGTGACCACCGGCCCGAAGATCTCCTCCTGGAACAGCCGGCTGGAATCGGGGTCGACGTTGGTGACCACGGTCGGGTGCACGAAGTAGCCCTTGCGGTCCAGGCGCTGCCCACCGGTGACCAGCTCGACGCCGTCGGCGCGGCCCTGCTCCAGGTAGCCCAACACCCGGTTGAGCTGCTTTTGGCTGATCAGCGGTCCGACCATGGCGCCCTCATCGGTGGGACCGCCCAGCAACATGCTGTTGGCCATGTTGGCGATGCCCTCCACCACCCGCTCGTAGACGCCGCGCTGGGCGAAGATCCGCGACCCGCACACACAGGCCTGGCCGGAGTGGACGAAGGTGCCGAACGCCGCCATCGGGATGGCCAGGTCCAGGTTGGCGTCGTCGTAGATCAACACCGGCGATTTGCCGCCGAGCTCCAGCGTGACCTTGTTGAGATTGCTTGCGGCCGAGGCTTTCACGATCTCCCGGCCGACCTCGGTCGACCCGGTGAAGGCCACCTTCTCCACGTCGGGGTGCGCGGTGATCGCCGCGCCGGCGGTGTGCCCGTAGCCCAGCAGCAGGTTGACGACCCCCTCCGGGACGCCGGCCTCGGCCAGGATGCGGTCCAGCACCAGCGCCGACAGCGGGGTCTCTTCGGCGGGTTTGACCACGCTGCTGCAGCCGGCGGCCAGCGACGGCGCCAGCTTGGCGCAGAAGTTGAACACCGGGCCGTTCCACGGGAAGATCAGCCCCACCACGCCGTAGGGCTCGCGCAGCGTGTAGACGTGCTGATGCGATTCGATGCCGGTCAACCCGCCGGTGTTGACATCGCGGGCGATGCCGTCGATCTTGGTACACCAGCCGGCGTAGTAGCGGAACCACTCCGAGCCGACCTTGGTGATGATCTCGGCCTGCGACGGCGGGATGCCGGCGTTGACGGATTCGAGTTCGGCGAGGACCTCGGCGTTTTCGTCGATCAGGTCGGCGACCCGCCACAGCACCTTCGCCCGGTCATAGTCGGCCATACCCGACCACACCCCCGACTCGGCGGTCGCTTTCGCGCGGGCCACCGCCTCGTCGACGGCTTCCGGTCCGCAGTCGGTGAACTCGGTGAGCTGTTCTTCGGTAGCCGGATCGATGATCGGAATCACGTCACCGGTGCCGGGGACCTTACGGATCTCCTCCAACACATCCTGCACCGTCATAGAAATCACCTTCTCGTAATCCGGAAACGCCATTCGCATGGGTAGGTTATGCCGCCGACCACCGGATGTCCAGGGTCAGTTAAAGCAGTCGCTTGACTGAACGCGGGCGCAGCGGGTTGAGTCGACGTGTCGCGTCGGGCGGCCGGACGGAAGGGCGTAGATGGTCAACGAGCTAACGGGCAAGGTCGCAATCGTTACCGGCGGCGCGTCCGGGATCGGCCGGGGCCTGGCCGAGCGGTTTGTCGCCGAGGGCGCCCGGGTGGTGATCGCCGACGTCGACCCCGATCGCGGCGCGGAACTGGCCGCGCAACTGGGCGACGACGCGCTGTTCCAGGCCGCCGACGTCGCCGATCCAGAGCAGCTGGGCGCCCTGGTCGACGCCGCCGTCGAGCAGTTCGGCGGGCTGCACGTCATGGTCAACAACGCCGGCGTCTCGGGCACCATGCACCGCCGGTTCCTCGACGACGACCTGGCCGACTTCCACCGGGTCATGTCGGTCAACGTGCTCGGCGTGATGGCCGGCACCCGAGATGCGGCCCGGCACATGGCCAAGCACGGCGGCGGGTCGATCATCAACCTCACCTCGATCGGCGGGATCCAGGCCGGCGGCGGGGTGATGACCTACCGGGCCTCCAAGGCGGCGGTCATCCAGTTCACCAAGTCCGCGGCAATCGAACTGGCCTACTACGACATTCGGGTCAACGCCATCGCGCCGGGGAATATCCCCACCCCAATCCTGGCGTCCTCGGCGGCGAATATGGACCACGAGGCCGTCGCCCGCTACGAGGCCGCGCTCCGCGAGACGATGCGCGCCGACCGGCCGCTGCAGCGGGAGGGCACTCCCGACGACGTCGCCGAGGCCGCCCTGTATCTCGCCGGGGACCGCTCCCGCTATGTCACCGGCACGGTGCTGCCGGTCGACGGCGGTACGTCGGCGGGCAAGGCGATCCGGCGCAAAAGCGCCAAGAATTAAATCAATCACTTGACTTAAACGGGAGTGGGGCGTTGACTGGGCGGGTGACCACCGCGAGCAAGGACGCGCGCACCGAGCGGGCCAACTCCACGCGGGAGGCCATCCTGGCCGCCGCCGAGCGGCTCTACGCCGAGCACGGCGTCTTCGCGGTGTCCAACCGGCAGGTCAGTGAGGCCGCCGGCCAGGGCAACAACGCGGCGGTCGGCTACCACTTCGGCACCAAGACCGACCTGGTGCGGGCGATCGAACAAAAGCATCGGGCGCCCATCGAGCGGCTGCGGGAGCAGATGGTCGCCGACGTCCTGACCGCCGACGCCACCGCCGACATGCGGGATTGGGTGGCGTGCCTGGTGCGTCCGCTCACCGATCACCTCGCCGAGCTGGGCAACCCCACCTGGTACGCGCGGTTCGCCGCGCAGGTGATGACCGATCCCGCCTACCACGACATCGTGGTCAAAGACGCGCTGAGCTCACCGTCGCTGGTCGAGGTGATCAACCGGATCGACCGCTGCCTGCCGGAGCTGCCGGCCGAGATCCGCTCGGCGCGCAACGCCATGGGGCGCAACCTGCTCATGCACACCTGCGCCGACTGGGAACGCACGCTGGCCGCCGGCGGTTCGGCGCGCAAAACCAATTGGCAGATCGCCGGCGCCAACCTCATCGACGCGATCGTTGGACTGTGGCTGGCGCCCGTCACATCGGAGCTGAGCCGCAAATGAAAGTGACTGTGAACCAAGACGTGTGCGCCTCGTCGGGGAACTGCGTGATGCACGCGCCGGAGGTGTTCGACCAACGCGACGAGGACGGGGTCGTCGTGCTGCTCACCGAGGAGCCCTCGGCCGAATTCGCCGACCAGGTCCGCCGCGCCGAAGCGGGCTGCCCGACCCGAGCCATCCACATCGAGGAGTGAGAGTGTCCGACACGCTGACCGACACCGAGGCCGAGGCCTCCGCCGCAATCCCGGAGTACCCGATGGAGCGGGCGTCGGCCTGCCCGTTCGCGCCGCCGCCGGGGGTGATGGCGTTGGCCGCCGACAAGCCGTTGAGCCGGGTGCGGATCTGGGACGGTTCCACGCCCTGGCTGATCACCGGCTACGAGGCGGCGCGGACGCTGTTCGGCGACCCGCGGGTCAGTGTCGACGACCGCCGCGACGGTTTCCCGCACTGGAACGAGGGCATGCTGGCCACGGTGGACAAGCGGCCCCGGTCGGTGTTCACCGCCGACGGCGCCGAGCACATCCGGTTTCGGCGGATGTTGTCCCGCCCGTTGACCTCTCGCCGGGTCGAGGCCATGCGACCGGCGATCCAGCAGATCATCGACGAACACCTCGACGCGATCCTGGCCGGTCCGCAACCCGCCGAGCTGGTCACCGCGCTGGCGCTGCCCATCCCGTCGCTGGTGATCAGCGAACTGCTCGGGGTGCCCTACGAAGACCACGGCTTCTTCCAGGAACACGCGACGATGGGGGTCTCCCGGTATGCGACGGCCAAGGACACCGCCGCCGGGGCGACGGAGCTGTCGAAGTATCTGATTCGGCTGCTGGAGGCCCGGATGGCCGAACCCACCGAGGACATGGTGTCGGATCTGGGGGAGCGAGTGAAATCCGGTGAGCTCAGCCTCAAGGAGGCCACCCAGCTGGGCACCGGGATGCTGATCGCCGGCCACGAAACCACCGCGAACATGATCGGTTTGGGCATTCTGGCGCTGCTGCAAGAACCCGAGAAGCTGGCCGTGATCCGGGACAGCGACGACGAGACGGTGATCGCCAACGCGGTCGAAGAACTGCTGCGCTACCTGTCGATCATCCAAAACGGCCAGCGCCGGGTCGCCGCGGAGGACATCGAGATCGGCGGTGAGGTGATCCGCGCCGGCGAGGGCATCATCATCGATTTGGCGCCGGCGAACTGGGATCCCGCGGAGTTCCCGGACCCCGAGGTGCTCGACCTGAACCGGCCGGCCCGCCAACACCTCGCATTCGGCTTCGGACCGCACCAGTGCGTCGGCCAGCAGCTGGCCCGGGTCGAGCTGCAGATGGTGTTCCACACCCTGTTCCGGCGGATCCCCACCCTGAAACTCGCCGTCGGATTCGAGGAAATCCCGTTCAAAAACGACCGGCTCGCCTACGGCGTGTACGAACTGCCGGTCACCTGGTAACCACGTCACGGAGTCAACGATGACCAGTCAATCCAGCACCATGCTCTACCCGCCGGAAGGCTACGGCGCACCGAAAGACCGGCGTGGCCACGCCGGAGTCGATGTCGGCCTGCCGGCCGGCACCGAGGTTTTCTCCGCCGACAACCACATCTCGATCGCCGATGACATCTTCTACCAACGCTTCCCCGACGACCTCAAGGACAAGGCGCCGCGGATCTGGTACGAAGACGGCGCCTACATGGTCGGCCGCAAGGGACAGTCGTTTTTGCCCGGCGATTTTTCCGCGGTGTTGATGCAATACGACGACCTCGCCGGGGCGGCCAGCAAGAACATCGAGGCACGCATCCGCGAACTGCACGAGGACGGCGTCGACCGAGAGCTGGCCTTCCCCAACGCGGTGCTGGCCCTGTTCCACTTCCCGGATAAAGAGCTGCGGGAACGGGTCTTTCGCATCTACAACGAGTACATGGCCGAGCTGCAGGAACGCTCCGGCGGCCACTTCTACGGCGTCGGCCTGATCAACTGGTGGGACCCGGCGGGGACACGACGCACCCTCGACGAGCTGAAGTCGCTGGGCCTGAAAACCTTCCTGCTGCCGCTGAACCCGGGTAAAGACGACGACGGCAACATCATCGACTTCGGCAGCGCGGCGATGGACCCGGTGTGGGACGAGATCGAACAGGCCGGCCTGCCGATCACCCACCACATCGGCGAAACCCCACCGAAAACCCCGTGCGAGGTCAACAGCGTCGTGGTGGGGATGATGGTCAACGTCGACTCGTTTCGGGAACAGTTCGCCAAGTACATCTTCTCCGGCATCCTGGACCGCCACCCCGGGCTGCGGGTCGGCTGGTTCGAGGGCGGCATCGCCTGGGTGCCGACCGCGCTTCAGGACGCCGAGCACCTGCTGGCGTCGTACCGGCACATGTTCAGCCACCAGCTGGCCCACGACATCCGCTACTACTGGAACACCCACATGAGCGCCTCGTTCATGGTGGATCCGTTGGGGCTGCGGCTGATTGACCAGATCGGTGTCGACAAGGTGTTCTGGTCGTCGGACTACCCGCACAACGAGAGCACGTTCGGCTATTCGGAGAAGTCGCTGGCCGCGGTGGTGGCCGCGGTGGGCCCGGAGAACGCCGTCAAGATCGTCAACCGCAACATCACCGAATTCTTGGGCGTGTAGATGACGACATTTGTACAGCCGGCAGCGGCCGGCCTCGATATCCCGGACCGCCCGGACCTGACCCGGATGCGCGCCGAAACCGGGGCGCGGCTGCGCTCGGCGATGGCCGAGCGCGGCATCGACGCGTTGATCCTGCTGGGCAACAACAACGTGGTCTATGCGACCGGGGCCAGCTGGCCGCTGGGCGACGCCGGGTTGTCCTATGTCGAGCGGCCGGTGGCGGTGGTGCTCGCCGAGGACCCGCACCCGCACCTGTTCCTGCCGTTCCGCGAGGGCGCGGCATCGGAATCCGGCATTCCCGCCGACCATCTGCACGGCGCGGTCTACCTGGAGTTCGACGAAGGGGTGGAGAACTTCGCGGCGACGCTGGCCGAGCTGATCGGCGCCGGAAAGGCGGTGGCGGTCGACGAATTCACCGGGGCCATGCGCCGGGCACAGCAGCGCCTGTTTCCCGGGGGCCGGCCCGCCGACGCCGCCCAGGTGATCGGCGCGGCCAAGCTGGTGAAAACGGTGGACGAACTGGCCTGTATCCGCACCGCCTGCCGGATCACCGACGCGGCGATGGTCGACGTGCAGGCCGCGTTGGCGCCGGGCATCCGCCAGGTCGACCTGTCGGCGAGCTTCATGCGCCGCGCGTTCGAACTGGGCGCGATGGCCAGCATGCTCGAACCGATCTGGCAGGTGATGCCAAAGCGCAAAGCCGACGGGGTGTGGACCACGCACGGCGATTTGGCGTTGCCGCTGCTGTCCACCGAGCGCGAACTGGTCGCCGGGGACGTGTTGTGGACCGATGTGTCCATCACGTATCAGGGTTACTGTTCGGATTTCGGCCGCACCTGGGTGGTGGGCGCCGACCCGACCCCGCGCCAGCAGGCCCAGTTCCACCAGTGGCGCGACATCATGGCCGCGGTGCTGCAGGTGACCCGGGCCGGCGCCACCGCGGCCGACCTGGGCCGGGCGGCAACCAAGGCCAACGGCGGCACCCAGCCGTGGCTGCCGCACTTCTACCTGGGGCACGGTATCGGCGTCAACGCCGCCGAAACACCCATGATCGGCACCGATTTGGGGGCCGAGTTCGACGAGAACTTCGTGTTCGAGCCGGGCATGGTGCTGGTGCTGGAGCCGGTGGTCTGGGAGGACGGCACCGGCGGCTATCGCAGCGAAGAAATCATCGTCATCACCGAGGAAGGCTGGATCCCGTTGACCGACTACCCCTATGCGCCCTATGAGTACTGAGGTTCTGCCCGACGATCGGGCGCTGCGGTTGGGGCGCCGGGAGCGCGCGCTGGCTCAGATGGCCGCCCACGATCTCGACGTGCTGGTGCTGGGCCGGCAAGCCAACGTGCGGTACGTCTCGGGCACACCGCAGCTGTGGGTGGCCGGCACCCGGCCGTTCGGACCGACCTGCATCGTGATCCGCGAAACCGGGGCGATTCACCTGCTGTCCACCTGGGACGAGGGGGTGCCCGACGACATTCCGCACGAGAACCTGTACGGGATCTCCTGGAACCCGATGAACACCATCGCCAAACTGCAAGGCATCGAGGGGCTGGCGGCCGCACAGCGCGTCGGCACCGACGCGCTGTCACCGGGCTTCGCTCAGCTGCTGCCGCTGGTGTTCCCCAACGCCGAATTGGTTGACGGTGAGCAGGCGATGCGGGCCGCGCGGCGGATCAAGACCGACGACGAGGTGGCCGCCATGCGGGAGGCGATCCGGATCGCCGAAGCCGGGTTGGCCGCCGCGGTGGCCGAGCTGCGGCCCGGGGTGACCGAGCAGGCGCTGGCCGGGGTGCTGCTGGAGGCCATGGCCGCCGGCGGCGTGAGCACCCCGTCCACCCAGGACGTGGCGTGGGTGACCTCGCGGGAGCATCCGTGGCGCCGCGGCAACACCGACGGCGTCGTGCAGCCCGGCGATTTGGTGGCGCTGTCCGCCGGGGTGCTCGGCGGCGGCTACGCCGGCGAGGTGGGCCGCACCTGGCCGGTGGGTTCGCCGGCGGGCGCTGCGGGGCTGTACCGACGCTGGGATGCGCTGTGGGCCAAGCTGTCCGCCGCGTGCCGACCCGGGGTGCCGGCCAGCGATCTGTTGGACGCCTACCACGGGGAGGCGTTGCCGCCGATGCCGGTGGCCCGCGGCCTGGGGATGGGATTCGACCCGCCGGTGGTCTCGGCGGACCTGCCGCAGACCGCCGCCGGCGAGCGGCTGGAACCCGGTATGGTGCTCGCCGTCACCGGCTACGTGTGGGAACACGGCGTGGGCGCGGTGTTCGGCCGCGAAGCGGTGCTCATCACCGACGACGGGCACGAGGTGTTGACCAGCAGCCCGTCCTGGGAGGGGAACTGAGATGGCCGGTTCGGACCGCCCGTCGCCGGAGGAGATCATCCTCTACCACAAGGATCCGGCCACCAAGATCGCGACGATCACGTTCAATCGCCCCGACTACCTCAACGCGCCGACCTCCGCGGCCCGGTTGCGCTACGCCGACCTGCTGCGCGGGGCGAGCGTCGACAACGACGTCAAAGTGGTGGTGATCCGCGGGGTCGGCGACGATTTGGGCAGCGGCGCCGACCTTCCCGAGTTCATGGAGGGCGTCGACTCCCCGGAGCTGCGGCTGGCCGAGTTGCGCCTGGAGGGCGCCGACGTCACCTATCCGCCCAAGGGCACCTTCCGCAACGGTGCCACCATCAGCGCCTGGTACGCCAACGTGCAGGCCGGCAACCGCCCGCTGCAAGAGCTCAAGAAGATCAGCATCGTGGAGGCCAAAGGCTATTGCTACGGCTGGCATTTCTACCAGGCCGCCGACGCCGACCTGGTCATCGCCAGCGACGACACGCTGTTCGGGCATCCGTCGTTCCGCTACTACGGCTGGGGCCCGCGGATGTGGACCTGGGTGCAGATGATGGGGCTGCGCAAGTTCTCCGAGATGGTGTTCACCGGGCGCCCGTTTACCGCCGCCGACATGGAGAAATGCAACTTCCTCAACAAGGTGGTGCCGCGGGAGCAACTCGAAGCCGAGGTGGACAAGTACGCGTTGGCCTGCGCCCGGAACCGGCCGGTCGACACGGTATTCATGCAAAAGGTGTTCTTCGAGGTGTACAAGCAGCACCAGGGCGAATACATGGGCAGCCTGCTGTCCGCCTTCTTCGAGTCGATGGGCAGCGGGGTGGCGCCCGACACCGACGACCTGATGCTCGACGCGGCCATCGACAGCGGACTCAACAACGCCGTCAAGGACAACGACAGCAGATTTCCCCCCGACTTCCGGTTGAGCAAGTCCAGCCGGGAGCAGGACGGCTAGCCGGTGGCACCGCTAGACGGTTTCATCGTCGTTGACCTGTCCAGTGGCATCGCCGGCGGCTACTGCACCAAGCTGCTCGCCGACGGCGGCGCGCAGGTCATCAAGGTCGAACCGCCGCAGGGCGATCCGCTGCGGCGCTGGTCGGCCTCCGGTGCGCCGATCACCGAAGACGGCGCGCTGTTCAGCTTTTTGGCCTGCTCCAAGCGCAGCGTCGTCGCCGACCCCGACGCCGACGCCGCGTTCGTCGAGACGCTGTTGGCCGGGGCCGACGCCGTGGTGTGGTCGCGGGGGCCGGGCCTGGCCGAGCGGGAGGCCTTCGCCCCAGGGCAGATCCACCGCCGCCACCCGCACTTGACCGTCACCGCGATCACCCCGTTCGGGCTGGACGGGCCGTGGCACGACCGCCCGGCCACCGAGTTCACCTTGCAGGCCTGGTCCGGCGGCATCGTCGGGCTGGGCCGCGGAACACCGGATCGGGCACCGGTTTTCGTGGGCGGCCAGGTCGGGGAGTACCTGACCGGCGCGTACGCCAGCGCGGCGACATTGGCGTCCCGGTGCGGCGGCGGCGCCGAGCTGGTCGACCTGTCCATGCTGGAAACCCAGATCCTGGGCCTGACCTACTATCCGGTCACCTTTTTCGAGATGCTGGGGCGGCCGTGGCGCGATGCGCGGCGACCGACCGTGCCCGGGGTGGCCCGCGCCCGCGACGGCCTGATCGACATCGGTTGCGGCACCGCCCAACAGTGGTTCGACCTGTGCGCGATGACCGGTCACGACGAGTGGATCGACGAAAACTCGCCGCTGTCGATCACCGAACAGGCCAACGAGCGGGCCGCGGACCTCTACGCCTGGATGCGGGAGCACAGCGTCGCGGAGATCCGGGACCTGGCCACCGCGTTCCGCATCCCCAACGCCCCGGTCGGCAACGGCGCCAACCTGGCCACCCTCGACCATTTCCGCGATCGCGGCTCCTTTGTGACCAACCCCCGCGACGGGTTCCTGCAGCCCGCGCCGCCCTACCGGCTGCACCCGGATCGGCTGCGGCCACCGCAGCCGGCGCCGCGGCTGGGGGAGCACACCGCCGTCTACCGGCAGGCGCCGCCGCCCGCCCGACCCCGCCCGGACGCCGCGGCGCGGACGTTGCCGTTCACCGGGTTACGGGTGCTGGACATGACCACGTTCTGGGCCGGCCCGTCCTGCACTCATTTCCTGGCGATGCTGGGCGCCGACGTCGTCCACGTGGAGTCCACCCGCAAACCCGACGGCACCCGGCTGATCGCCGGCATCCCGGTCGACGTGGACCAGTGGTGGGAGCGCTCGCCGATCTTTTCCGCACTCAACACCAACAAGAAGGGCCTGACCCTGGACCTGCACCACCCGCGCGGACGGGAGGTGTTGTCGCGGCTGATCGCCAGCTGCGACGTGGTGGTGGAAAACTTCACGCCCCGGGTGCTCGACCAGATCGGGCTGGATTTCGCGGCGGTGCAGGCGATCCGGCCCGACGCGATCCTGATGCGGATGCCCGGCTTCGGCCTGGACGGCCCGTGGCGCGACAACCCGGCGTTCGCCTATGTCATCGAATCCGCCGCCGGGCTGGCCTGGCTGACCGGCTACCCGGACCGCAACCCCTGCGACCCGTATTCGGTCGGCGACCCCAACGCCGGGATCCACGCCGTCAACGCGCTGCTGCTGGCGCTGGAGCACCGGCGCCGCACCGGCGAGGGCACGCTGGTGGAGGCGGCCATGGTCGACGCCGCACTCAACGTGGCGGCCGAACAGATCGTCGAACACTCCGCCTACGGTGCGCTGCTGGAACGCGACGGCAACCGCGGACCGACGGCCGCGCCGCAGAACCTGTACCGCAGCGCCGACGTCGACGAGTTCGGCCGGCTAGACAGCTGGGTCGCGATCGCGGTGGCGACCGACGCCCAGTGGTCCGGCCTCGTTGCGGCGCTGGGCCGGCCGGGCTGGGCCACCGATCCACGCCTGGCCGGCGCCGACGGGCGGCGCGCACACCACGATCTCATCGACGAGCAACTGGCGGCCTGGTGCGCGGGGCGCAGCCGCGACGAAATCGTCGACACGCTGTGGCCCGCCGGCGTGCCGGTCGCGAAGGTGCTGCAGCCGCACCGCCAAACCGAGCTCGAACAGCTGACCTTCCGCGGCTTCTTCGAAAACGTCGACCACCCGGTCAACGCCACCGCCCCACACAGCACCGTACCGATGCGGCTGTCGGGCGGCGCCGACCGCTTCCACCGCGCACCCGCGCCGCTGCTCGGGCAGCACAACCACGAGCTGCTGGCCGAGCTGGGGCTGAGCGCCGCCGAGATCGCCGAGCTGGAAACCGACGGCGTGATCGGCAGCGCACCGGCTGGCTACCAGCCGAAGCCGGCGGCCACCCGGTAGGCAGCCATGGGCATCGATCCATCCGACATCCTGCTGACCGGCCGCGTCGCGGTGGTCACCGGCGGCGGCGCGGGCATCGGCCGCGGCATCGCCGCCGGCCTGGCCGCCTTCGGCGCGAACGTCGCGATCTGGGAGCGGGACCCGGACAGCTGCGCCGCGGCCGCCGACGCGATCGGCGCGCTGGGCGTCGTCACCGATGTGCGGGACGCCGCCCAGGTCGACACCGCGCTGCAGCGCACCACCGCCGAACTGGGGCCGGTGAGCATCCTGGTCAACAACGCCGGCGGCACGTTCTCCTCACCGCTGCTGGAGACCAGCGAAAACGGCTGGGACGCCTTGTACAAGGCCAATCTGCGGCATGTGCTGCTGTGCAGCCAGCGGGTGGCGCGCCAGTTGGTCGCGGCCGGGGCACCGGGCAGCATCATCACCGTGACCTCGATCGAAGGGGTGCGCGCCGCACCGGGGTACGCCGCCTACGCCGCGGCCAAAGCCGGGGTGATCAACTACACCAAGACCGCCGCGGTGGAGCTGGCCCCGCACCGCATCCGGGTCAACGCGCTGGCCCCCGACATCACCGCGACCGAAGGCCTGCGGCGGCTGTCGCCGGATGGGTTGGCCACCGCCGGGGACGGGGTCCCGATGGGACGCGTCGGCACCGTCGACGAGATCGCCGGGGCGGCGGTGTTCCTCGCCTCCGAGATGGCGGCGTACATCACCGGGCAGACCATCCACGTCGACGGCGGCAGCCACGCCGCCGGCGGCTGGTATCGCCACCCCACCAGCGGCGAATTCCGGTTGGGGCCGGGCTAACCGGCGGCCTGCGACGACTCGCCGACGATGACGCCGGCCGCCCGCTCGATGGGTTTGATCACCGAGGTGAAATCCGACTCCGGGCCCGCGTCCCGCAGCACCACCTCCCACAGCCGCGCCACCGCTTCGGCGATCTCCATCGACAGGCCCAGCTCCTTGGCCTCGTCGACGAACAACCGCACATCCTTGACCATCAGCCCGGTGGCGAACCCGAAGTCGAAGGTGCGCGGCAGAATCGCGCGCGGAAACTTGTCCCGGCTGGCGATGGACGCCCCGGACCCGGCGTTGAGCACCTCGATCATCGCCGCGGCGTCCAAACCGGATTTGACGCCCATGGTGACCACTTCGGCGGTCGCGGCCAGGCCGGTCGCCGACAACATGTTGTTGGCCAGCTTCATGGTCTGCGCCAGGCCCGGTTTGTCCCCGAGATAGAAGGTGCGTCCGATCGTTTTGAGGATCGGCTTGACCGCCTCGACCTCACGCGGCGCCCCGGAGATCATCACGGCCAGGGTGCCGTTGCGCGCGGCGCGGATGCCGCCGCTGACCGGGCTGTCGATCGACGCGATGTCGCGTTCGGCGAGCTGGTCGTGGATCTGGGTCGCCACCCGGCTGCCCACGGTGGACAGGTCGACAAACCGTTTGACCTGGGAGCCGTGGATCACCCCGTCCGCGCCGGTGGCGACGTCCACCGACGCCGCCAACGACGGCAGGCTCGCCAGCACGGTGTCGACGCGGTCGGCCACCTCTTTCGGCGAGGACGCGGCCCGGGCACCGAGTTCCACGAATGCGTCGACCATCTCGTCGCGCAGGTCGAACACCACGAGCTGATGCCCCAAGTCGTGCAGCCGGCGCGCGATCGCGGCACCCATGTGACCCAGGCCGATGAACCCTAGCTGCATAGCAGCGCGGCCTGCCGTCGCCGTCGATGACTCTGCGTCCACCCCGGGGTCCTCTCACACTTTCGTTTGGTGGACGCAGAATCAACGCCCGACGCGGCTACTTCAAGCAGCTGCCCGCGTCGACGGGAAGGGTCAGACCGGTGATGTAGCGCGACTCCTCGGAGGCCAAGAACAGCACCGCGTTGCTGATGTCCTCGGGCTCCACCCACGGAATCGGCAGGGTGTGGAACAGCTGGCAGATCGGGGCCATGTCGTCGGGACCCGGGTTCTCCAGGTCGGGCCGGAACATTTTGAAGGTGCCGTCGTTCATCACCATCGGGGTGTTGACGTGCGTGGGGTGCACCGAGTTGACCCGAATCATGTGCTGGCCCAACTCGACCGCGAAGGACCGCATCAGGCCCACCACGCCGTGCTTGGCGGCGACGTAGTTGCCGCAATGCGGGTAGGCCTTGAGCCCGCCGACCGAGCTGGTCAGCACGATCGAGCCGCCGCGACCGCCGGCCAACAGGTGGGGGACACCGGCCTTCACGCTCTTCCACACCCCGGACAGGTTGATGTCGATCATGTCCTGCCAGTCTTTTTCGGTGGTCTTGTCCAGCGTGTCGCCACCGTTGCCGATCCCGGCGTTGGCCACGATGATGTCCAGCCGACCCAGCTGCTCGACGCCGGAATCGACCGCGGCCTTGAGCGCGTCAAAATCACGCACATCGACCTCGGCCGTCACGACGCGACGGTTGAGACCCTTGACCAGATCGGCAGTCTCGGCCAGATCCTCCGGCGTGGACGCCGGAATCAGCATGCCCTCGTCGATCGGCTTACAGATGTCGATCGCGATGATGTCGGCGCCCTCCTGCGCCAATCGCACCGCGTGGCTACGGCCTTGGCCGCGTGCCGCCCCGGTGATGAATGCAACCTTGCCCTCAACTCGCCCGGCCATCAATACCTCAATTCCTCACTCGTAACTGATCTATCCGACCACGGCGGGCATAGATTCCCACCCGCGGACGGTGGATGTCGGAGACAGCGTCGCGTTCTGCAGGTCGACCTCCCAGTCCGGGAAGCGTTTGAGAATCTCCTCCAACGCGATCCGTCCCTCCAGCCGCGCCAGGGCCGAACCCAGGCAGTAATGCGTGCCGACGCTGAAGGTCAAATGTTGACGGGCCTCCCGGTGAATGTCGAAAACGTCGCCGTCGGGCGGGAATTGGCGGTGATCCCGATTCGCGGCACCGATCAGCATCATCATCGCGCTGCCCTCGGGCACCGTCTGGCCGTAAAACTCGACGTCGCGGGTGACGTACCGGGCCACGTGCGGCGCCGGCGGCTCGAAGCGCAGCAGTTCCTCGATCGCCTGCGGAACCAGCGCGGGGTTGGCGACCAACTCGCGGCGCTGGTCGGGATGCTCGGCCAGCACCTTGCCGGTCCAGCCGATCAGCCGGGTGGTGGTTTCGTTGCCGGCCCCGGCCACCAGCATGACGTACATCAGCAACTCGTCGCGGGTCAGCCGCCGAGTGGTGCCGGACTCGTCTTCGAACTCGACGTTGAGCAACTCGGTCATGATGTCGTCGGACGGATTCTTCACCCGCCAATCGATGTAGTCGGCGAAGATCGATCCGTCGTCGAAGCCCTCCGACGCGATCGTCATCGGCTTGCCGGCTTCGGTGCGCATGTTGTCGTTGGACCGGTCGCGGATGGCCTCCTGGTCCTCCTCGGGGATGCCGACCAACATGCCGATCACCCGCATCGGCATCTGCGCCCCCAGGTCGGCCACGAAGTCGAGGCGCCCGGTGCCGACCAACGGGTCGAGGCTGCGCGCGCAGTAGTCCCGGATCTTGGATTCGAGTTCGTTGATCTTGCGGGGGGTGAACATCCGGGCCAGCAACTTGCGATGAATGTCATGCACCGGCGGGTCCTCGAACAGGATCAGCCCCGGCGGAATCGGGGTGTTGGCCTTGATCAACTCGAGGATGGCGCCCCGAGACGAGCTGAACGTTTGGTAGTCGACGAGGGCCTTGTTGACGTCGGCGAACCGGCTCAGCGCGTAGAAGTCATGCTGCTCGTTGTAGTACAGCGGTGCTTCGTCCCGCAGGCGCCGGAACATCGGGTAAGGATCGGCGTTGATCTCGACGTCGTACGGATCGAAGTGGACGTCGCTGGTCGCGCTGACTGTCACGGGTATACCTCTCGCCGGAATCACGTTCTCCGCAGGGCTGCATATCGTTTCGTCACGACTCTGGCACCCGCGCCCAGCGGGTGTCAATGCCGCAATCGATTTATGGCAGCTTACACTCTTCAAAAATGAGAATATTATTCTTCAACGGGTTGCGTGGCGCCGGACGGCGCGGCGGATCGCGACGGGTAACCCAGCGACGCGCGCCCGGCGATCGGGCGATCGCAGGGGTCTGTGCCGCCGCGCGGGGCCGGGGAGAAGAACGGTTATCCATAGCCCGCGAGGCGGGCTCTTCGATGACGAGAGGCTAGCTCTCGGTTAGCGGCCGGCGAAGCCGTTGGCGCAGAAATCCCACACTTCGTCGGCGGTGAGCGGGTGCGCGGCCGGGTCCTCGGAGTTGGGACTGGACTGCGCGTTGAACATCACCGTCTGCATGGTCATGGCGGCCATCCGTCGGGGATTGACCTCGGCGCGGAGTTGACCGGCGGCGCTGGCCTCCTCCATCAACTCGGTGAGCAGGGCCACCAGCGGGGCGTGCGCGACCTTGACTTCGGCGGGGTGTGATACCAGCAGCGTCGGCGCGAAGTCGGTGAACAGCGGACGTCTGGCCGCCGGGTCGGGCCGGGAGGACTCGAACAGCAACTGCACGGCGATCTTGAGTCGTTCCAGCGGATCGGAATGATTGGCGGTGGCGGCCCGGATCTGGTCGGCCGAGCGGCTCAGGGCGTCCTCGAACAGTGCCAGCAGCAGCTCGTGTTTACCGTCGAACTGCAGGTAGAAGCTGCGCAGTGACTGGCGGGACCGGTCGACGACCTCTTGGACGGTGAAGTCGGTGCTGCCCTTTTCGATGATGATCGCCTGGGCGGCATCGAGGAACCGCTGAACCCGCTGGGCGGCCCGCAGTTTCGCGGTTTTGATGGAGCGCTCGACGGCGCGCTGCTTCCAGGCCGGCTCTTCGCTCGGGCTGGTCACCGGGGGCTCGGATCCGTGCGGGGCGGGGAGAACATGATTGAACTGTACCGGAGAACGTCGTGCCATTGTGGTCCTAGACCCCCTCGCAGACAGTGTGTCAGAGATTGTAACTTTCCAGTCATGAGAATAGTATTCTCATGATCGCGTCCGGGGAAGCGGAATGGACTGAGACGGGCCACGAAGTTTTTCCGGTCCGCCGCCGAGAACCGGCTGCCGCGGTGCGGACCTGTGGGAATACGAACTGGCGAGGAGTGCCGTGCAGCTCACCTTTGATGCCGATGTCGAGGCTTTTCGGGCCGAGTTCGCGGCGTTCCTCGACGAGCACCTGCCCAGCGCCGCCGAAGCCGCCGAGCGTCCCCGGTCGTGTTCGCACGTCCCGGAATGGGCCCGACGGTGGCAGCGGCTGCTGTTCGACCACGGCTGGTTGCTGCCGGGCAACCCGCCGGAATTCGGCGGCCGCAACGCCACCATCTTGCAGCAGTACGTGCACCAAGAGGAGTTGTCGCGGCGGCGGATCTACCAAAGCTTCAACCCGCAGGGGGTCGGCATCATCGCGGCCTCGTTGCTGTCGTTCGGTACCGACGAGCAAAAGCACCGGTGGGCGGCGCCGATCCTGCGGGCCGACATCACCGCATCGTTGGGGATGAGCGAGCCGGGCGCCGGGTCGGATTTGGCCTCGTTGCAGACCCGGGCGGTGCTCGAGGGTGACCACTTCGTCGTCAACGGGCAGAAGGTGTGGACCTCGGGCGCCCACGACGCCGATGTGCTGCTGACCTTCGTGCGCACCGATCCCGACGCCCCCAAGCACAAGGGGATTTCCGTGCTGCTGATCCCCACCGACGCCGAGGGCGTGGTGCGTCGTCCGTTCGCCTCGGCGTGCGACCACGACGACATCGACTTCAACGAGGTCTTTTTCACCGACGTCCGGGTGCCGGCCGAGAATCTGGTGGGCCCGCTCAACGGCGGGTGGGGGGTCGCCAACGGGTCGCTCGGGCACGAGCGCACGCTGCTGTGGATGAGTTTCGCCGACCGGTTGCGGGACCTGATCCACGACTTCCGCCCGGTCGGGCCGCTGCAACGCGACCAGTACGCCACCCTGCTGATGGATAACCAGGCGCTGCGGCTGCTCGGCTCGGTGGCGTTGGCCCAAGCCGCCCGCGGCGACCAGGACGTGCCCGGGTTGTCGGTGCTCAAACTGTTGGGCTCCGAGGCCGTGCAAAGCGCCGCCGAGCACGCCTTGGACAGCGCGAGCGCGGCCGGCCTTGTGCACCCGGCCAGCTCCGGAACCTACATGCCGCTCAACGAAGACCACGCCACCGGCAGCTGGTTCGACCGCTACCTGCGCAGCTTTTCCGGCACCATCGCCGGCGGCACCTCGGAGATCCAGCGCAACATCATCGCCCAGCGGGTGCTCGGCCTGCCGCGCTAGGGGGCCGTCCCGCTAGGGGGCGTCCCGCCGGGCCGCGAACGTGCGCAGTTGTACGGGTTTTGCGGCGTTGCGGCGTACAACTGCGCACCCTGGTCCGAAAAATCCCCCGGCCAAGCGGCGAAAGTGCGCTCACGCAGGAGAAGTTCGACGCATTGTCAAGTGGTTAGTGCAACGTGGGGAGGTTCTGGCAAATCTTGGGGCGGTGGTGTCTGGTGAGCGCCGCG
>NZ_JBGGKS010000026.1:0-84025 GCF_041287095.1 Mycobacterium sp. pUA109
TCGACCCGAACAACGCGCCGTCCTGGAACAACACCCCGAACAAGGTGCGGATCTCGTAGAGCTCCTTGGCCGAGCACTCGATGATGTCGGTGCCCTCGACAATGATCGAGCCGCGCTCAGGCCGTATCAAACCAATCAGGGCTTTCAGGAACACCGTTTTGCCGGTACCCGACGGGCCCAGCAACACGCTGACCTCACCCGAGGGAATCGTCATCGTGACGTCTTCCCAGATTCGCGCAGAACCGAAGGACTTGGTCAGTCCTTTAACGTCAATCGCAGTACCCATGACGGCCCCTTCCGCCTGGGAGACGTACGTCTCCAAACAGATGTTGTTAGGAAGAAGCCATCAGCGCCGAGCGACGCAAAGGGTGGCGGAGCTTCATCCGCCGGCCACCAATCCAGATACCGCAGCCGATTTCAGAATACCAGCGGGCGGGCCACGTAGCAGGGGCCCAGCGCCAGCCATCTTTCCGGTTTCCGGCGGTAGCATGCCGATCCTGCCTTTGCTACCGTGAATTCAACCGCGATTAGCCACTGCGCGGCTTGGCGATGAAGCTCCGCCACCACCGTTCGCGCCAGACGGCGCTGATGGCTTCTACCCCGCAAAGTGAGGGAGAAGCCATGGATAACCATCAAGCGCCCGATGTCGACGTAGTGAAGGACGCTGAACGCATCGTCTACCGAGAGAAATGGCGTGTATGCGAGGAGCAAGCAGCCGCGCGACTGGCGGGCACCAGCGCACTGACCTGGACGCGGCTGTTCCCGCAGAGCCCGGTGATCCGGGTTGTCGCCCTTGACGGCGTGGTAATCGGCCGCGTCCGCATCGATGGCACGAGGTGGATCGCAACCGGGAACGGGCAAGGAGACCCGATCGCTGACTGTGGCTGCTTCCCCGCTGCGGTGGCGGCCTTAGCATGCCAGGCGGGGTGTCGGGGCTCGACGTCAAAACCCGCCGCGCCCGAAAACGGATTATCGGCGTAGATGCGCAGCTGGACCTGATCGTCACACTGACGGGATCCGAGTGTCAGGTCGCACCACGGCTGCCAGCGGTGCGCGTGGCGCGGGTACACACGCGCGACATGGAGGTGACGAGTCCCGTACTTCGAGCGTTCCCAGGCCCGGCTGATCGGTGGCGTGAGCACGTCGGGCGGTGGGGTGTGCCCCGTTCGACGGGTCAGCCGGGTTTGGCGCCGGGCGCGCGCACCACCAGCGGCACCCCCGGGAAATACGCGGCCAGCTCCGAGCGGGCCTTGCGCAGCGCGGCGGTCCCGTAGCCCTTCTTGCGGTGCTCGGGATGGATCCAGATCCGGACGTTCACCTCGCCGTGGGCGAGCTCGCCGAACACCATCCCGACCTTTTCGGTGTCGTCGACGGCGACGAACCAGGCGGCTTCCTCGTCGTCCACCCGGGATAGCGCCGCGCGGATCTCGTCGTCGAGGTCGCCGGCGGGCTCGCCGGATCCGTCGCCGCGGGCCCCGATCTCGGCGGTGCGCACCGCGAAGATGTCGCGGTCGGTGTCGCCGGCGAACACCCGCAACTCCAGCGCGTCGGCCACGCTGGCCGGCCGCTCGGTGCGGGTGAAGGTCAACTGCTTGTTCAGGTCGTCCAGCTCGTCGGCGATCCGGCGGCGGGAGTCCTTGGTGAGCTGATCGAAGGACATCCCCATCACGGCTTCACAGCCCAGCCGTGAGGTGTCGAGCAGGGTGGCGATCGCGTCGACCGCCGCGGGCCGATCCTCGGCGTCGACGATCACGTCGAGCACCTCGTGGCGGCGCTCCAGCGCTTTGAGCAGGGCGTCGGTGATCTCGCGGCGCGCGACGGCGCGGTCCTGATCGGTCATGGCGTAAGCGTAGAGCAGGCGCTGCGGCGCCCGCGCCCCGCCGACGAAATCGTGCGCCGGTTTAACCGGGGCGCGGGATCCGTTGCTGGGCGGCGAGGATCGCCGGCAGGTACCGCGCATCCGGGCGCAGCGCGTGCTCACGCAGCGCCGCCTCGGTGAACTTGATGACGTGTTCGTCGCCGTGGTCCAGGGCGCGCCCGATCAACTCGGCCACCGGCGGGGCGTCGATGTCGGCGGCCCGCCCGGTGACGTCGTCTTCGCCGGCGGCCGCGTCGGTGAAGGTCAGCAGCATGGCCAGGTGGCTTTGCCACATCGCGGCGACCGTCGGCAGCCGCAGCTCATCCGGCAGGTACGGCAGCACCAGCCGGATCGCCGCCGGCGCGGTCACGCCGTGCACCAGCGGCACCGGGGCCGCCTCCGGGTGCGCCAGATACACGCCGGCGAACGTCGCGGTCATGTCGCTGAGCAGCCCATCCGGGTCGGCCGCGGCGAGGGCGCCCAAACCCGCCGCGTACCCGGCGTGAGAATCCAGGGTGGCCGGGTGCGGCGCGTCACCGTCGCTGCGCGGCAGCGCGGCCACCGCGGCGGCGACGCTCGCCGACCCGGTCAGGCGCGCGGTGCCGGGCAGGGCGGTGTAGCCCGCGGCCCAAAACGCCAGTCCGCGGGCCAGTTCGCCGAGTTGGACCGGGTTCGGGTCGGCGGCCCCGGCCACGCCGCGCACCGCGTGCGCGGTCCGGATCAGCCCGTGGGTGAGGCGCGCGAACAACCCGGGCAGCAGCCGCGGCCACCATGCCGCGAGGACGGCGCGCCAGGGCTGCGTGTCGAGCTGGCGACGAAACAGCAGCTCCCAGTCGCCGGCCCGGTCGAATGCCCCCAGCGCCGGCCGCCACGACGCCTCGTCGCCGGCGTCGAGCGCAAACCGCGGCGCCGGCGGCGGGTGGTGGTCCATCCGGCGTCGATATGCGCCGACCCAGTCGGGAACCTCGGCGCCAAAGCCCAGCACCGCCAATGCTTCGGCGGCCATCGGCCCGTGGTTGGCGAAGTGATGCTCACCGCGTTCGTAGCCCAAGTCGTCCATCCGCTGCAACGCGTCGGTGACGACGTCCACGTAGCCGCTCATCGGAGCTCCCTTGCAAACCGCGCTACTTCCCAGTCTGCCCCCGCCGACCGGTCCGCGGTGCTACTCGGGCAGCCGCAACTCGGGCTTTTCCACCTCTTCGATGTTGACGTCTTTGAAGGTCACCACCCGCACCTGTTTGACGAAGCGGGCCGGGCGGTACATGTCCCACACCCAGGCGTCGGCCAGCCGCAGCTCGAAATACACCTCGCCGTCGGCGTTGCGGGGCACCATCTCCACGCTGTTTGCCAGGTAGAAGCGCCGCTCGGTTTCCACGACGTAGCTGAACTGGCCCACGATGTCCTTGTATTCGCGGTACAGCGAGAGCTCCATCTCGGTTTCGTACTTCTCGAGATCTTCGGCACTCATCTGCTCAGCTGTCCTTCTCGGCGGTTGTCAGTTCCATCTTTCCTCATCCGGGCTCGCCGCATGGCGCCACCGGCTCCGCGATCATCTGCAGACCCGACGAGGTCGCCACCCGGCGCACATTGATGAACGAAAACCGGTGTTCGCGGCAGGGCCCCAGCGCGGTCAGCGCCGCGGTGTGCGCCGGGGTGGCATAGCCCTTGTGCTCGGCGAACCCGTAGCCGGGGTGATCGGCGTCCATCGCCACCATGAACCGATCCCGGCTGACCTTGGCCAGCACACTGGCCGCGGCGATGCAGGCCGCCGCCCCGTCGCCGCCGATCACCGGCAGCGACGGCATCGGCAGCCCCGGCACCCGGAACCCGTCGGACAGCACATAACCCGGGCGCACCGACAGCCCGGCCACCGCCCGGCGCATCCCCTCGATGTTGGCGGCGTGCACCCCGCGGCGGTCGACTTCCACCGAATCGATGAACACCACGTGGTAGGCCAGCGCGTACCGGCAGATCAGCGGATACAGCTTCTCCCGCGCCTGGGGGGTGAGCTTTTTCGAGTCGTCCAGCGCCGCGAGGCTGTCCAACCGGCCCGGCCCCAGCACGCAGGCCGCGGTCACCAGCGGACCCGCGCAGGCGCCGCGCCCCACCTCGTCGACGCCGGCCACCGGCCCCAGCCCGGTGCGGTAGAGCACCGACTCCAGGGTGCGTAACCCGGAGGACTTGCGGATCACCGGGCGCGGCGGCCAGGTCGACGCCATGGCTAGGGACCCTGCTGCGGGTTTACCGAATCAACACCACCCCAGCGCGTCGGGGGCCAGGCGATGAACCGCGCCTTGCCGATGACGTTGCCCACCGGCACCGTCCCGGCCGTCGGGTCACCGGTGCACAGCAGGTGCTCACGCACGCCGTCGGGGGTGTTGGCGCAGTGCGCGCGGGAATCCGCCGAATGGGTCCGATTGTCGCCCATCACCCACAGCCGCCCCTGCGGGACGGTGACCGGCCCGAAGTCGCTGCCCAAACACGGGTAGACCGTCGGGTCGGCCATCATGGTGGCCGGGTCCAGATACGGCTCGTTGAGGCGATTGCCGTCGACGGTCAGCCCGGTGTCGGCACGGCACTGCACGGTCTGGCCGCCGACCGCGATGACCCGTTTGACCAGGTCGTTCTCGTCGGGTGGGACGAATCCGATGACGGACAGCGCGTTTTGCACGGCGCGCACCGCGGCGTTGTGCGACCGAATCGACTTGTAGCCGATGTTCCACGACGGCGGGCCCTTGAAGACGACCACGTCGCCCGGGCGTGGCGAAGAGAACCGGTAGCTGATCTTGTCCACCAGAATGCGGTCACCCACACAGCCCGGGCACCCGTGCAGCGTGGGTTCCATCGACTCCGACGGGATGAGGTAGGGCCGGGCGACGAACGTCAGCATCAGGTAGTAGAGAACCACCGCGATGGACACCAGGATCACGCCCTCGCGCAGCGCCGCCCGCTTTTTGTCGGCGGGCTCGCCCTCGGTGGGCGCCTGCTCCGCGGTCGGGGCCGGTGCCTCCGGCGCGGCGTCGACCGGCGGCTCGGGCGCGGCGTCGGCGGCCGCCGAGTCAGCACCGGGGGGATTCTCAGGTGACGAGTCGGTGGTTTCAGTCACGAGATCAGCGTAGTCAGCGGGGCCCGCGGCGCTGCGCGCCGCACACGGCGGCGCGGGGCGCTGCGCCGGTCGCCACCCACCAGGTCAGCGCTTTTCCTTGATCTTGGCTTTCTTGCCGCGCAGCTCGCGCAGGTAGTACAGCTTCGCGCGACGCACATCGCCGCGGACCGCGACATCGATGTGGTCGATGTTGGGGGAATGCACCGGGAAGGTCCGCTCCACGCCGACGCCGTAGCTTTCCTTGCGCACCGTGAACGTCTCGCGGATACCACCGCCCTGCCGACGAATCACCACACCCTTGAACACCTGGATGCGCTGCTTGTTGCCCTCGATCACCTTGACGTGCACGTTGACCGTGTCGCCAGGTCCGAAGGCCGGGATGTCGTCGCGCAGCGACGCCTTGTCGACGAAGTCCAGCGTGTTCATTTCCGAAGGCACTTCCTTGCGGGTCGCGACTGCGGGCAGCTGCTCACGCAGGGGGCGTGGCGTGCTCACCGAGCCGATTGGATTCGGGCATTGTGGCGTGTCGTGCAGCAGGCAAAGCCAACCGGCAGCCGGCAACCGCTCGACGACAACTGCTCAATTGTGCCAGATGGCCTCCATGCGGTGAAATCGCCGGAAATCCGGGGGGTCTATCCGGCGCCGCAAGGCACGCTGACGTGACCGATGTGACGAGGAGCCGGGCCCAGCTCCGGTACCCTAATGCGCGGGCGGCGGATTGCGGCGAGCCCACTCACAGTTTGCGTTACGCGTCTCGAGGAGGCCCATGCGCGCGCGGCCGTCGAAGCTGCTGCTCACCATCGCCTCGGTGGCGGTGCTGGTGGGGGCATGCGTCGGCAAAGTGCACGTCGCGCCGGCGGCCAGCGCGCCCACGCCCCGGATCGCCGTGGTCACCCCGATGGCTACCGCGCTGAACGGCCCGGGCGTGCCGGCCGGACAGGCCACCCCCGACCTCGACGGCCTGCCGGCCCGGATCGAACAGGCCACCGCCGACGCGGCCGCCCAGGGCGCCGCCATCTCGGCCGCGGTGCTCGACCGGGCCACCGGTCAACTGATCTCCAACAACCCGAGCCACAGCATCGCGACCGCGTCGGTGGCGAAGTTGTTCATCGCCGACGATCTGCTGCTGCACGAGTCGGACGGGGCCGCCGAGCTGTCCCCGGAGGAGCGCGCCGAGCTGGACGTGATGCTGCGGTCGTCCGACGACAACGCCGCCGAGAAGTTCTGGAACGCGGGCGGCGGCGACGCGATCATCACCCGGGTGGCGACCCGCTACGGTCTGGCCGCCACCACGCCCGGCAGCGACGGGCGCTGGTGGAACACCATCAGCACGGCTGCGGATCTGGCCCGCTACTACGACATGCTGCTCGACGGGGCCGGCGGGCTACCCCGGGAGCGGGCCAGCATCATCATGACCGACTTGGCCCACTCCACCGCGGCCGGCATCGACGGCTACCCGCAGCGGTTCGGCATCCCGGAGGGCCTGTACGCCGAACCGGTCGCCGTCAAGCAGGGCTGGATGTGCTGCATCGGGGCCGACTGGATGCACCTGTCGACCGGCGTCGTCGGCAGCGATCACCGCTACGTGGTGGTGGTCGAGTCGCTGCAGCCCAGCGACGACGCCACCGCGCGGCAGACCATCACCCAGGCCGTCAAGACGATGTTCCCCGGCGGACGGATCTGATTTCGTCGCCGGGGGTGAATCTCCCGACGCATCGCCGGCGTGTCGCGTCGGGAAATTCACGCTCGGTGGCGTTGCCCCGGCTACAGCAGGTCGGGGCGGCGTTCCCGGGTGCGCTGCAGCGAGGCCTGCTGGCGCCAGGCGGTGATCCGCGCGTGGTTGCCCGACAGCAGCACCTCCGGGACGTCGAGCCCGCGCCAGCTCGGCGGCCGGGTGTAGCTGGGTCCCTCCAGCAGCCCATCGGTGCCCGGCGAGTGCGAATCGTCGTGGTGCGATGCCGGATTACCCAATACCTCGGGCAGCAGCCGCAGCACCGCCTCGATCATCACCAGCGCCGCCGCTTCGCCGCCGGCCAGCACGTAATCACCGATCGACACCTCGGCCACCCGCATCCGCCGGGCCGCGTCCTCGATGACGCGCTGGTCGATGCCTTCGTAGCGTCCGCAGGCGAACACCAGGTGCTGCTCGCCGGTCCACTGCTGGGCGGTGGCCTGACTGAACAGCACCCCGGCCGGGGTGGGCACCACCAGCAAGGTGTCCGGGGAGCACAGCTCATCGAGCGCGGGCCCCCACACCGGGGCCTTCATCACCATCCCCGGTCCACCGCCGTAGGGCGCGTCGTCCACCGACCGGTGCACGTCGTGGGTCCAGCGGCGCAGGTCGTGCACCCCCACGTCGACCCGCCCGGATTGGATCGCCTTACCCGGCAACGACTGTCGCAGCGGCTCCAGGTAGTCGGGGAAGATCGTCACGACGTCGATACGCACTAGGTCCCCAGCTCCAGCAGGCCCTCGGGCGGATCGATTTCGATCGTCTGCGCCTCCAGCGATACCGAGGTGACGATCGCGGCCACGAACGGCACCAGCAGCTCGGCGGCGCCCTCCCGGCGGACCGCGAGCAGTTCCCCGGCGGCGGTGTGCAGCACCTCGGTGACCGTGCCGAGCCGCTGACCGGCGGTGGTCTGCACCCGCAAACCTTCCAGCTGGTGGTCGTAGAACTCGTCGGGGTCCTCGATCGGCGGCAGTTCGTCGGAGTCGATGACGAACAGGCTGCCGCGCAGCGCGTCGGCCGCGTCGCGGTCGGCCACCCCGGCCAGCCGCACCAGCAGCCGCCCGCCGTGCTCGCGGACGGTGTCGATGACGTAGCTGCGCTCGGGGCCGCCGGATTTGCGAGCGCGCAACGCGGCCCCGGGGACGAACCGGGCGTCGGGGTCATCGGTGCGCACCTCGACGACGATCTCGCCGGTGATCCCGTGCGCCTTGACGACCCGCCCGACTGTCAGCTCCATCAGAGCTCCGCGGTGTTTATTGGTCGGTGTCCACCACGTCGACGCGGATGCCGCGTCCCCCGATCCCGGTGACCAGGGTGCGCAGCGCGGTGGCGGTGCGCCCGCCGCGGCCGATCACCTTGCCGAGGTCATCGGGATGCACGTGCACCTCGACGGTGCGGCCGCGTCGGTTGGTGACCAGGTCGACCCGGACATCGTCGGGGTTGTCGACGATCCCGCGAACCAGATGCTCGACGGCGTCCACGACAACGGTGCTCATCGGCGGGTCAGCTCTCGCTCTCGGCGGCCGGCGCGGCCTCGGCGTCGTCGGCCTTGGTCGTGGCGTCGTCGGCCTTGGTCTCGGCCTTGTCCGCCTTCTTGGCCGGGGCCTTCTTCTTCTTGGGGGTGGCGGCCTCGGTGGTCGGCCCACCCTCGGCCTCGGCCAGCGCGGCGTTGAACAGCTCCAGCTTGGAGGGCTTGGGCGGCTTGACCTTCAGGGTGCCCTCGGCGCCGGGCAGGCCCTTGAACTTCTGCCAGTCCCCGGTGATCTTGAGCAGCTTGAGCACCGGCTCGGTCGGTTGGGCGCCCACCGACAGCCAGTACTGGGCCCGCTCGGAGTTGATCTCGATCAGGCTGGGCTCTTCTTTGGGGTGGTAGCGGCCGATGACCTCGATCGCTCGACCGTCGCGGCGGGTGCGCGCGTCGGCGACGGCGATGCGGTACTGGGGGTTGCGGATTTTGCCAAGCCGGGTGAGCTTGATCTTGACAGCCATGCGGGTATCTCCTGTGGTGTCACGCTGCAATTCAGCGATCGGGGCGGGACTGCCCAGACCCGGTTTTGCCTTGCGTGTATGACCGCCGAGCGGCGCGTAGTCGCGCGGCGGACAGCCGCCTATCCTGCCACAACGCGCCGCGCCGCCGGTAATCCAGGCTCAGATGGGCAGCACGGCCTTGGCGATCAGGAAGTAGATCACCAAACCGGTCGCATCGACGAAGGTGCTGATGAACGGGTTGGAGAACACCGCCGGGTCGGCGTGCAGCGCCCGCGCGACCAACGGCATCACCCCGCCGACGGTGGCGGCCATGGTGCACACGCTGACCAGTGACAGCCCGATCACCGTGCCCAGCGAGCGGTTGTAGACCACGCTGGCCAGCACGAACGCCACCGACCCGAGCAGCAGGCCCAGCATCAGCCCCACCCGGAATTCGCGGGCCACCACCTTGGCGGTGTCACGCGGGCCGATGTCCCCCAGCGCCAACGCCCGGGTCACGGTGGTGGTGGCCTGGTTGCCGGTGTTTCCGCCGGTGCCGATCAGCAGCGGGACGAACAGCGCCAGGGCCACCACGTGGTTCAGGGTCCCCTTGAACGCCGACAGCACCTGCACGGTGAACGTGGCGCCCACCGCCAGCACCAGCAGCCAGACCACCCGGGCCCGGACCAGGTTGCGGATCGGACTGGCCAGATACGGTCGCCGCAGCGGCTCGGTGCCCCCGGTGCGGGCCTGGTCTTCGGTCTCGGCGGTTTCCAGGATCCGCAGCGCGTCGTCCACGGTGAGGATGCCCACCAGCCGCGACTCGTTGTCCACCACCGGCAGCACCAGGACCTTCAGGTCGGCGCAGCGCCGGGCGGCGGTCTCGGCGTCGTCGGTGGCCCGCACCGGGTGCGCCGGCTGCATGATCTCGCCGATCGGGGTGGCCGGCGACGCCCGCAGCAGATCACGCAGGCTGACCACCCCGACCAGCGCGCGTCGGTCGTCGGTGACCGGCAGCGTGTAGACGGTTTCGGCGTCCTCGAGGCGTTGATGAACACGCGACAACGCCTGCGCGGCAGTGGAATCCGAGCGGACCGCGACGAATTCCGGGCTCATCCGCCGCCCGATCGACCCGTGCGGATAACCCAGGACGGTCGCGGTCAGCCCCCGCTCATGCGGCGGAAGTCCCTGGATCAACCGTCGGGCCACCGAGGCGGGCAGCTCATCGAGCAACTCCACCCGATCGTCGGGATCCAGGTCGGCGAACAGGGTGGCGACGTCCTCCTGCTGCAACGCCCCCACCAAATCACCCTGCAGCGTCGGTTCGAGATCCTCGAACACTGCAAGCGCCTGCTCTTTGGTCAGCAGCCGGTAGAGGACCGCGCGTTGTTCACGATTCAGCCGCTCCAGCACATCCACCGTCTGCGGCGGGCTCAGCCGACGGACCGCGGCCGTCGCCGCGGCCAGGTCGACATCGACGAGGGCGCGTTCAATCACCCGGGCATCGCAATCAGGGCTCAACGGCGTCACCCGACCCGGTCAAAGCATTTGGTCTCGACGCGCCGACTCATCCGCCAGCCCGCCCCGGTGCGGACGAACTCGTCGTCGTACCACAGCCCCAACAGCATGGTGGTGGGTTGGTCGCCGGTGAACACCATGGGATTGAAACAGAAGGTCCGCGCGGCGGCGCGGTCGCCGTCGACCCGAATCGACGGCAGGCCCAGCATGTGGGCGTAGTTGGCGAAGGCCGGCAACACCTCGCTCAGCCACGCCTTGACCTGCGGATAGTGGCCGTCGATTCCGCCCATCGCGCGGTAGTCGATGTAGGCGTCCGGGGTGAATACGTGATCGAGATCATCGAATCGGCGAAGGTCGATGGCGGTGGAATAGTCGACCAGCAGTTGCTGGATCTGCCACCGGTCGGAAATTTCGGCCTGACTCAGCATTCCTCGATTGAACACGATCAATGTGGTCCCGCCCATGCCGCCGAAATCGACGGGAGCGCGAGAAAGGTCGAGAGCGCAGGTCGCTAACGTCGATCTGGGCGCTGGCCCGGCTCCCGGGTTAGGCTCAGCGGCCATGCGGAAGTTCATCGCGTGCGTCGCGGTCGCCGTGAGCAGCCTGGTCGGTGCGGTCGGGATGCTCACCGTCCAGTCCCCCGTTGCATCGGCCGACGTGTCCCAGCCCGCGGGCTCGGTGCCGATCCCGGCCGGCCCGGCGCCGAACTGGATCGTCGCGGACCTCGACAGCGGCCAGATCCTGGCCGAAAGCAACGGCGATGCGCTCCACCCGCCGGCCAGCACCATCAAGGTGCTGCTGGCGCTGGTGGCGCTCGAGGAGCTGAACCTGGACTCCAGTGTGGTCGCCACCCCCGCCGACACCGAGGTGGAGTGCAATTGCGTCGGGATCAAACCCGGCCGCAGCTACACCGCCCGCCAGCTGCTGGATGCGACGCTGCTGGTGTCCGGTAACGACGCCGCAAACACCTTGGCCGACATGCTCGGTGGCCCTGATGCCGCGGTGGCGAAGATGAACGCCAAGGCCGCCGCGATCGGCGCCACCAGCACCCACGCCGCGACCCCCTCCGGGCTGGACGGCCCGGGCGGTTCGGGGTCGACCACCCCGCACGACCTGGCGGTGATCTTCCGGGCCGCCCTGGCCAATCCGGTGTTCGCGCTGATCACCGCGGAGCCGTCGGCGATGTTCCCCACCGATACCGGTGAGAAGCAGATCCTCAACGCCGACGAGTTGCTGCAGCGCTATCCGGGTGCGATCGGCGGCAAGACCGGGTTCACCAACGCCGCCCGCAAGACGTTTGTCGGCGCCGCCGCCCGCAACGGCCGCCGGTTGGTGATCGCGATGATGTACGGGCTGATCCACGAGGGCGGTCCGACGTATTGGGATCAGGCCGCCAGCCTGCTGGATTGGGGCTTCGCGCAGGGTCCGCAGGCGGCCGTCGGCGCGCTGTAATTCGGCGGGCTACTTAGCCCAGTTTTGCTGCGGCCCTGCGCTTTTCCCGCGCCAGGTAGCGGTCCCGGGATTCCTCGAACTTCGTCGCCTCCGCCTCCAGGCCGTGCAGGAAGGTGGCCAGCTGGTCGCGGTGGTTCTCCCCGTCGCCGCTGAAGTCGGTGCGATCGAAGATGCGCCACTTACGCAGCACCGGCATCACCACATCGTCGAGGTGCTGACGGGTGTCGTAGATGCCGCCGACGGCCATGGTGACGGCATTGCGCCGAAAGTCGGGCATCGAGAAACCCGGCATCTGGAAGTGGGTCAGGATGCGCCGGATCGACTCGATCGCCTGGTCCGGGGCAATCTCGAGGCTGGCCTCCATCACGTTGCGGTAGAAGATCATGTGCAGGTTTTCATCATTGGAGATGCGCCGCAGTAACCCCTCGGCGGTCGGGTCGCCGCAGGCCTTACCGGTGTTGCGATGGGAGACCCGGGTGGCCAACTCCTGGAATGTCACGTAGGTGATGGAGTCGAACAGGGTGTCGGCGAAGACCACGCCCTGGCCCTGCTGACCGGGACTGAACCCCGCGGTCACCTGTTCGACGCGGGCCGTCTCCAGCTGGATCGGATCCACCGCTCGGGTGACCACCAGGTAGTCGCGTAACGCGATGCCGTGCCGGTTTTCCTCGCAGGTCCAGCGGTTCACCCAGGCGCCCCAGGCGCCGTCCATCCCCACATTTTGGGCGATCTCACGGTGGTAGGAGGGCAGGTTGTCCTCGGTGAGCAGGTTGGTGACCATGGCGATCCGCGCCAGTTTCGACAGTCGCGATTCGGCAAGGTCCCAGTCGGCACCGCCCAACGCCGCGTAGTTGTGTCCCTGCGCCCACGGGACGTAATCGTGCGGCTGCCAGTCGGTGGTCGCCGACAGGTGACGGCTGAGGTTGGCCTCCACGGTCGGTTCGAGTTCGCGCAGCAGGTCCACGTCGGTGTAGACGGTCGACATCGGTCTCCTCAGGCGTTGGGCATTTCGCGGGCGCATTGCCGGGAGTGCTAAGTCCAGACCGTGCCTACTCGGGGTTCACGCTATCTGCGTGACGCTACCGCATCACGCGCGTGACCTGGCGGATTGCGCGACCCGCACCGGGCCCGGGCTCATCGGGGCACGGTGACGCCGGGCGGTACCGCGCCCACTCGCCCGGCGACGGCGGGTATTTCGATCTTGCCGCCGCGCTGACCGCACTCATCGGTTTCGACGGTGACGGTCATCACACCGTGCATCGGGCCGTGCGGCTGCGGCTGCAGCCGCAGCGCCTGGATCGTGGTTTCGTTGGCGGCCGCCCCGCTCGGTCCCACACACGGGAACCGCAGCGTTTGCGGCCGCGACTGCCAGGCGCCGTCGCGGAAATCCAGCATCAGCAACTGACTGGCGGCGGCCGGGCTGACCCGCTGGTGGTCGGTGTCGTCTAGCTGGATACCGGTGGCGACGCATCCGGCGGCGCTGCACGAGGACCGAAACGCCCACCAAGTGCTGACGTTGGGCGGCTGCGGGGCCGGGGTGTCGTTGAACGTCTGCTGCGCCCGGTTGACGTCGACCTGGTACGCGCCGTCGAGCAGTTGATCCGGTGCGGGCTCGGCGGCGGTGGTGCTGGTCGGCATCGGCGACGGCACCGGGGCGCTGGGGGCGGGCCCCGCAACCGGTGCGGCGGGGGCATCGGTGTGCCGGCCGATCAGGATACCGGCGAGCAGCGCCGCCGGTATCAGTGCCAGCGCAGCGGCGCCGACCAGCGCCCGCGTCCGGCGCCGCGACGCGGCGCCGGACGCGGGCGGTTCCGGGTCGTCGGGGTAGTCGATGACACCGGCGTCGGGGCGGTACACCCCCGACCGCCCGTGGGCTCGCTGGCTGAGCGCGGCGGCGAACTCGCCGCACCGGCCGAACCGGTCGGTGGGATTGGGGGCCAACGCGACCGCCAGCACGTCGTCGAGCGGGGCCAGGTCGGGGCGCCGGTCGCCCAGCTTGGGTGCCGCCAGATCGGACTGCTGCTGCGGCGGCGCCCCGGTCAACAGATAGACGGCGGTGGCGGCCAGACCGTACTGGTCGGTGCGCTCGTCAACGACGCCGCCGGTGACTTGTTCGGGCGCGGCGTAATGCAGGGTGGCCGGTGTCTGCCCGATGGGCGCGATACCAAAGTCGACCAGCAAGATTCGCGGTTCATCGTCGTTGGTGAGCAGCACGTTGCTGGGTTTGACGGCGCGGTGCAGGATGCCGCGCCGGCGCGCGTAATCGAGTGCCCCGGCGAGCGCCGCCACGATGCCCAGCGCCTCGGCCACCGGCATCCCGGACGGGTAGCGCTGCGCCACCACCTGGGTCGCCGAGTCCCCGTCGATGTAGTCCATCGCGGTCCACAGCCGGCCGTCGGATTCGCCACGCTGGTGGGCGTCCACGATGTGCGGGTGATGCAAGGTGGTGGCGGTCTGCGCCTCGCGGGTGAAGCGCTCACGGAACTCGACGTCGGCGGTCATCGCCGCGGGCAGGATCTTCAGGGCGTCGTAGCGGGTCAGCCCGGCGCGCTGCGCCAGGTACACCTCACCCATCGCGCCAAAGCCCAGCAACCGCTCAATGGTGTAACCAGCGAACGTCGCGCCGCTGGACAGCCACATGGCCAAAATCCTAAAACGTCGGCGCCGAACCCGCCTGTTCTCTAGAACACGGTCCCGCGCAGCATGACCAGGTCGGGTCGGCTCAGCACCGCCGGGCCGGTGCGCGGGTCGGCGGTGAAACACAGCAGGTCGGCGGGGGCGCCGTGCTCCAGCCCCGGTTGACCCAGCCACCGGCGGGCGTCCCAGCACGCCGCGCCCACCGCCGCGGTGGGGCTCATCCCGACCCCGGTCAGCGCGGCCACCTCGTCGGCGATCCGGCCGTGGGTGATGCCGCCGCCGGCGTCGGTGCCGGCGTAGATCGGCACCCCGGCCTCGCGGGCCGCGGCGATCCGCGGCCGGGCACTGGCGTACAGGGCGCGCATATGCGCGGCATAGGTCGGGTACCTGGTCGCCGAATCGGCGATACCGGGGAAGTTGTCGATGTTGATCAGCGTCGGGACCAGCGCGGTGCCGTGAGCGCGCATCAAGTCGATGACATCGTCGGTGATGCCGGTGCCGTGTTCGATGCAGTCGATGCCGGCGGTGATCAGACCGGGCAGCGCGTCCTCGCCGAACACGTGCGCGGTGACCCGGGCGCCGTTCGCGTGTGCGGCGCCGATCGCCGCCGTCAACACCTCGTCGGACCACAGCGGCGCCAAATCCCCCACCTCGCGGTCGATCCAGTCGCCGATCAGCTTGACCCAGCCGTCGCCGCGGCGGGCCTGCACGGCCACCGCGTCGGGCAGCGCCGACTCGTCGTCGAGGTCGATCGGCAGGCCAGGAATGTAGCGCTTGGGGCGGGCCAGGTGCTGGCCGGCGCGGATGATGCGCGGCAGGTCGGCGCGGTCATCGAGGGCCCGGGTGTCGATCGGTGATCCGGCGTCACGCAGCAGCAGCACCCCAGCCGACCGCTCGGCCTCGGCTTGGGCGATGGCCTGCTCGGCGGTGACCGCGCCGCCGGGCCCGATCCCGACGTGGCAGTGCGCGTCGACCAACCCCGGCAGGATCCAGCCGCCGTCGAAGATGGTGTCGGCGTCGGCGGCGGGTTCGGCGGACAGCCGGCCGTCGACGATCCAGAACTCGACCTGCTCCTCGTCGGGAAGCCCGCGGCCCCGAACGTGCAGGCGCACTTACCGCTTGCCCGGGAAGTTCAGCTTGGACAGGTCGAAATCGGCCAGCCCGGGCGGCAGTTCATCCAGACCGGCGGGCATCTGCGACAGGTCGGGGAACCCGTCGGGCATCGCTGCGCCCAACGGATTGCGCACCTTCGGCGGTGTCGGGCCCCTCTTCTTGCCCTTTTTGCCTTTGCCGCCTTTGGCTTTGGCGGCCTTGCGGGTCGCGCTTTTGCGGCCCAGGCCGGGGATGCCCATGCCGCCCATCATCGACGACATCATCTTGCGGGCCTCGAAAAAGCGGTCGACCAGCTGGTTGACCTCCGAGACGCTCACCCCGGAGCCGTTGGCGATCCGCAGCCGCCGGGAGGCGTTGATGATCTTGGGGTCGGCCCGCTCGGCCGGGGTCATGCCGCGGATGATGGCCTGCAGCCGGTCCAGGTGGCGGTCGTCGACCTCGGCCAGCGCTTCTTTCATCTGGCCGGCGCCGGGCAGCATCCCCAGCAGGTTGCCGATCGGACCCATTTTGCGGATCGCCAGCATCTGCTCGAGGAAATCCTCCAGGGTCAGCTCACCGGAGCCGATCTTGGCGGCAGCGGCCTCGGCCTGCTGGGCGTCGAAGACCTGCTCGGCCTGCTCGATCAGGCTCAGCACGTCGCCCATGCCCAGGATGCGGCTGGCCATCCGGTCGGGGTGGAAGACGTCGAAGTCGTCCAGCTTCTCCCCGGTGGAGGCGAACAGGATCGGCACCCCGGTGACTTCGCGAACCGACAGCGCCGCCCCGCCGCGGGCGTCGCCGTCGAGTTTGGTCAGCACCACCCCGGTGAACCCGACGCCCTCGCGGAAGGCGTCGGCGGTGGCCACCGCGTCCTGACCGACCATGGCGTCCAGCACGAACAGCACCTCGTCGGGGTCGACGGCGGCGCGGATGGCGGCGGCTTGGGCCATCATCTCCTCGTCGATGCCGAGCCGGCCGGCGGTGTCGACGACGACGACGTCGAAGTGTTTGGCTTTGGCCTCGGCCAGCCCCGCCGACGCGACCGCCACCGGGTCCCCGGGGCCGGCGTCGTGCGCACCGTCGGGCGCGGTCCCGGGATGCGGGGCGAACACGGCCACCCCGGCGCGTTCGCCGACGATTTTGAGCTGGTTGACCGCGCCGGGCCGTTGCAGGTCGCAGGCCACCAGCAGCGGGGTGTGCCCCTGGCCGCGCAACCATTGCGCGAGCTTGCCGGCCAGGGTGGTCTTACCGGTGCCCTGCAGACCGGCCAGCATCACCACGGTCGGCGGGGTCTTGGCGAACGCCAGCTGGCGGGTCTGTCCGCCGAGGATCCCGATCAGTTCCTCGTTGACGATCTTGACGACCTGCTGGGCCGGGTTGAGCGCCCCGGACACCTCGGCGCCCTTGGCCCGGTCCTTGATCCGGCCGATGAACGCGCGCACCACCGGCAGCGACACGTCGGCCTCGAGCAGCGCCAACCGGATTTCCCGGGCGGTGGCGTCGATATCGGCGTCGGTCAACCGACCCTTGCTGCGCAGCCCCTGCAGGGCCCCGGTCAACCGGTCGGACAGAGATTCAAACACGCCGCCAGCCTAATAGGCCGCTGCGGCTGCGCTCGGCGCCGCGGATCGCCCCGCCGCGTGCCTGACCGGGTGGGGCAGCTCCGGACGACAACCGGTGGCGCCGCCGAAACACCCGACGGGCAGGTCCGAGCAATCACGCGAATAGCCACATATCGTCACCGCTATTTGCACTTTAACGCCTTTCCATACATTCGTTATAAAGCCGTCAATAAAGGGTTTACTGGAGGTCTTTTTCTCCCGCTTTCCAGCAAGATGAAGGGCGCGCAACGAGTGGCCGTATGCCAGCGCGGAAGGTCACCCATTTCTTCGAACGAGCGCATATTTGTGAGGAGAACCCCATGTCGTTTGTGACCGCACGCCCGGACGCCCTGACCGTGGCGTCAAGCAAACTTGCGGCGGCCGGATCTGCCCTGGCCGCCCAGAACGCGGCCGCCGCCGGCCCGACCACCACGCTGGCCCCGGCGGCCGCCGATGAGGTGTCGGCGCTGCAGGCCGTCCAGTTCGCCGCGTACGGCCAGCTTTACCAGTCGATCGCCGCGGAAGCGACGCAGATCCACAACCAGCTCGTGCACATTCTGCAGACCAGCGCCGGATCCTATGGCGACACCGAATCCGTCAACGCCAGCGCGGCCACCACACCGTTGCCGGGACTGCTCGGGGGACTGACCGGGTCAGGATCGGGGTCGGGGTCGGACCCGTGGTCGTGGTTCACCGACCTCCTCGGCGGGACCGGGCCGGGCGGGCTGTCCGGCAACCTGACCAACATCGGGAACATCGGGACCGGCAACTGGGCCTCGGCCGCGTCGAACCTGCTCGGCATGGCCGGCGGCGGGCTGCTCGACCTGCCCGACGAGGCCGCAACCGCGGATGCCGAGGCGCTCGGTGCGGGCGGCCTGGCCGGTTTGGACGCACCGCTGCTGGCCGGCGCGGTGGCTCCGGTGGGCGCCGGTGCGGCACCGGTGGCGGCCGGGGTGGCTCAGGCATCGTCGGTGGGCGGTTTGTCGGTGCCACCCAGTTGGGCCGGGGAGCCGACGAACGCCGCGCCGGCACGGTTGGCGGGCGCCGGCTGGGTGGCGGCCCCCCACGCCGCTCCGGCGGGCCCCGGCACGCTGCCCGCCGGGATGCCCTCGGTGGCCTCGGCCGGGCGCGCCCCCGGTTTCGGCACCCCGCGCTACGGCATCAAACCCACCGTGATGCCCAAACCGGGCGTTGTTTAGGCATCCCGCAGCCACCATCGCTTGAGCAGACAGGACGACACGATATGGATTTCGGAGCGTTGCCCCCGGAGATCAACTCGGCCCGCATGTACGCCGGGGCCGGGCCGGGCCCGCTGATGGCCGCCGCGGCGGCGTGGAACAGCCTGGCCGCCGAGTTGGACACCACGGCGACCTCCTGCCACGCGGTGGTCGCCGAGCTGACCGGCGCTGACTGGCTGGGCCCGGCGTCGGCGTCGATGGCCACCGCCGTCACCCCCTACCTGGGCTGGATGAACGCCACCGCGGCCGCGACCCAGCACGCCGCCGCCCAGGCCATGGCCTCGGCGGCGGCGTTCGAGACCGCGTTCGCAATGACGGTGCCGCCGCCGGTGATCGCCACCAACCGGGCCGCGCTGGCGGCCCTGACCGCGACGAATGTCCTGGGGCAGAACACCCCGGCGATCGCGGCGAACGAGGCCCTCTACGGCGAAATGTGGTCCCAGGACGCCGCCGCCATGTACGGCTACGCCGGTTCCTCGGCGACCGCCGGGACGTTGAACCCGCTGGCCACGCCGACGCCGGTGACCAATCCCGCGGGGCTGGCCGGGCAAACCGCCGCGGTCGGTCAAGCCCACGCCGGTGCGGCCACCGCCGCCGGGCACACCGAGCCGTCCCAGCTCCTCTCCCACGCATCCGCTGCGATGCAGGGGCTCGCGTCACCGCTGAACGCCGGATCGGGGGTGTCGGGACTCTCGGAGGCGATGTCGGAAATGGCCGACGGTGTGGACAGCTTCTTCGGTATTCCGCTGGTGTCCAACGCCACCAACGGCGCGGTGAACACCGCGGCGTGGTTCGTCATGGCCGCCATCCCGAACGCGGTTTCGCTCAGCCACACCCTGGCCGGAGCCGCCCCGGCAGCAGCGACCGCCGAGGCGGTCGCCCCGGCGGGCTTAGGAGCGGGCCTGGGGGCCGTGGTGGCCGGTGCCGCGGCGCCGGCCGGGTCCGCCACCGTCGGCGGTGCGCCGGTGTTGGCGGGGATGGCCCAGGCCGCCACCGTCGGCGGGTTGTCGGTACCGACCACCTGGTCGGCGGCCACCCCGCCGACGAGCGCCGACACCGCGGCATGGACCGGCACGGGCTGGACCGCTGCCGCCGAAGACAGCACGCCCACCGGACCCATGCCGGCCGGGATGCCGTCGGCGGCTTCGGCCAGCCGCGGCGGGTTCGGCCTCGGCGCCCCCCGTTACGGGGTCAAACCGACGGTAATGCCCCGCCCGGTCGGGGTCGGCTGATGCCCTCCGGCAACCCCCGCTAACCGGAGGCGGCGCCGCGGCCCCGTTCGCCGCGCCGAGCCACCAAACGGTGCAGTGTCATATCTCGTGCACACAAAAGTTCCGCCGCAATGAGAAATAGCATTGGACCGCGCCGCACCGCCGACCATAACCCGTGCGGAAAATACGCCGACCGATCCGGTCGGAGCGCACTTTTCCCTACCGCACAGAATAATGGTTACACCTCAAAGCGGTAACCCACGCGCGCAACGGTCAGCAAATGTTTCGGGCGTGACGGGTCATCCTCAAGCTTGCGTCGCAACTGGGAGAGGTAGATCCGCAGATAGTTGGTCGCCAGCACGAAACCGGGCCCCCACACCTCGGTGAGCAACTGCTCGCGGCCGACCAGTTCGCCGCGGTGCCGCACGAGTGATTCCAGCAGCGCCCACTCGGTGCGCGTCAGATGGACCTTGCTGCCGTTCTTGAGCACCTTTTTGGCCGACAGATCGACGGTGAACGACCTGGTTCGCACCACCTGATCAGGTGTGGAGGCCCGGCGCACCGCCGCGCGCAGCCGCGCCAGCAGTTCCTCCGACCGGACTGGCTTGGTCACGTAATCCACCGCACCCGCGTCGAGTGCGGCCACTTTGCCGGCGGAGTCGGTGCGCGCCGACACGACGATGACCGGAGCCGGCATCCAGCCCCGCAGCCCGGCCAGCACCTCGATGCCGGAGAAGTCGGGCAGGCCCAGGTCCAGCAGCACCACGTCGGGCTGGTGGATGGCGGCGGCGCGCAGTGCAGCAGACCCGGTGGCGGCCGTGATGGTTTCGTATCCCCGTGCGGACAGCATGATGTGCAGCGTCCGCACAAACCGGGCGTCGTCGTCGACGACCAGCACGCGCGTCATGGCCGCCACGTTCGGTGCCGGGTCCACGACCGCACCGGGTAGCCCTGGTTGCGGCGGGCCCGGGCCAGGCCGGCGCAGGCCGGTGAGATGTCGGGATCATGACCGCTGGCGGTGACGGCGTCGGGCAGACCAACACCGTTAGCCACGCTCACGGGTTGCCGACCACCGTCAACCCGAAATCGAACAACACGAACGTGCCCTTCCGTCCACGATGAGCCGATTCCACCGATCGCCGAATCGATGCCTGCGTCATGTAACGCCACCCCCCGCGGCCAGGCAAGACCGTGGCTGGCGACCAAACGCTTTTTTTACGAATCTTGACGGTTTCTTGCCGATCACGCGCCCCGCGGCCGGGCTCGCGTCCCGCCAGGATCCTTGATGTCAAAGCGGCGGTGCCGATTTCGCTCCTGCTCGACCAGCTGACCGGGGCGCCCCGGTGACCACGGGATGGCCGGTCACCCGCGAACCGCCCTTTCTTACCGCGACAACAATGTGACGGAAAAGTTAAAAAAATCGCACTGTTAATACCGCAATTCAGCACGCTTAAAGGCAAGTTGCAAATTTCTCACAGGAGACTCGTATTCGTTAAAATCGAGGCAGAACGGTTAATAGCCCGTTACCGCGGCGTTCATCTCTTCAAACCACTGAAATTCTTCGGGTGCCAGGGCGGCCGATACCGCCACAAGGGCGCTCATTTTTCTGCTGCACGAACCTTGACAAGGAGAACTTCATGTCGTTTGTGAAAACAGTGCCTGAAGCGTTAACGTCGGCCGCCGGCCAGCTCGGGAGTATCGGCGAAAACCTGGCCGCGCAAAACGCGTCCTCGCTCGGCGTGACAACTTCGATCGCCCCAGCCGGCGCCGATCCGGTATCGCAGCTGCAGGCGGCGCTGTTCGGAACATACGGTCAGCTGTATCAGTCGATCAGCCAGCAAGCGACGGCAATTCACCAGCAGCTGGTGCACACCCTGGGAGAAAACGCCGTCACGTATGCCGGCACCGAGCAAACCAACCAGGCGACGACATCGATCGGCGACGGAATCCAGTGGTTCCTGACCAACATCATCGGGGTTCCCAGCAGCGGGAGCACCTCGGTGGGATCGGGCAACGCCGCCAACATCGCCAACATCGGGTTCGGTAACTGGGCCTCCGCCGGCTCCGATCTGATCGGCCTCGCCGGTGGCGGCCTGCTCGACTTCCCCGAGGAAGCCGCCGAAGCCGAAGGCGGCTTGGCCGGCCTGGACGGGGCGGTGCTGGTCGGTGCCGCGCAGCCGGTGGCGCCCGCCGCTTTCGGTGCAGCACCGGTGCTGGCCGGGGTGGGCCAGGCATCCACGGTGGCCGGGTTGTCGGTGCCGCCCGGTTGGGCCGCGGAACCCCTGTCGGCGGCCGGCACCGGCGCGGCGCGGTTGGTGGGCACCGGCTGGACCGTCGCCCCCCCAGCAGCCGCGCCGACGGCCACCATCCCCGCCGGAATGCCGTCGGTGGCATCGGCTGGACGCGGCGCCACCGGCCTCGGTACCCCGCGCTACGGGGTCAAACCCACCGTGCTGCCCAAAGCGCCCAAGCCGGTGGTCGTCTAGCGACTTGCGATCGGAATCCAGCTGCTCGGACAAAGGACGGAAGGACGGTTATGGCTTACGATTTCGGAGCGTTACCCCCCGAGATTATCTCCGGATGGATGTACGGCGGGGCCGGGCCGGGGCCACTGATGGCGGCCGGATCGGCGTGGAGCAACCTAGGCGCCGAGTTGGAATCGGCGGCGACGGCGATCCAGTCGGTGGTCTACGAGCTGACCGGCGCGTATTGGCAGGGGCCGGCATCGACGTCGATGACCGCGGCCGTCACGCCCTACCTGGGCTGGCTGAACTCCACCGCGGCGGCTGCCATGCACGCCGCCGCGCAGGCCACGGCCTCCGCGGGCGCCTTCCAGGCCGCGCACGCGGCCACGGTGCCCCCGCCGGTGATCGCGGCCAACCGAGCCCTTTTGGCGACCCTCGTCGCGTCGAACATCCTGGGCCAGAACACCCCGGCGATCCTGGCCACCGAGGCCCACTACATGGAGATGTGGGCGCAAGACACCCTGGCCATGTTCGGCTACAGCGCCTCCTCGGCCAGCGCCGGGACGTTGACCCCGATGACCCAGGCGCCCCCGGTGGCCAACTCGGCCGGGTCGCTAGCTCAAGGCATGGCGCTGGCCGAGACCGGCGCAAGTTCTGCCGGCGGGCTCCAACAGGAGCTCGGGCAGGCGCTCACCACCCTGCAGGGTGCGGTCCAGTCCTTGGCCACCCCGCTGACGTCGTCATCGTCGCCTATCTCCGGTATCGCCGACGGCATCGACCGATTGCTCGGCACCCCGTTGTTCTCGAACGCCATTAACGGCGGGGTGAACACGGCGGCCTGGTTCGTGATGAACACCATCCCGACGGCGGTCTCCCTCGGCCACACCTTGGCCAACGCCCCCGCGGCCGCGGTCGCCGCCGAAGCCGTCGGCGCCGAGGGCCTGGCGACGGGTTTGGCCGGATCGGTCGCACCGGCCGGCGCCGTGGGCCTCGGGGCGGGACCCGTGGCGACGGCGACCCTGGCCCAGGCCTCCTCGGTCGGCGGGTTGTCGGTGCCGGCCACCTGGTCTGCTGCCGCCCCGGCGGCCAGCGTCGAGGCGACCACGCTGACCGGCACCGGCTGGACGGCCGCCGCCGAGGAAGCCCCCGGGGTAGAAGCCGTTCCGGCCGGAATGCCCTCGGCGGCCGCGGCCGGGCGCGGGGGTTTCGGTTTCGGCGCCCCCCGCTACGGCATCAGGCCCACGGTGATGCCCAAAAAGCTGCTCGTGTGATGCCCGACCGGTTACCGGCACGAGCGCAATTAAACCCGCCTAACCACCGAGATATTGCACAGTAGCTCGCCGCTGAAGGCCCAAAAACAACGGCGAGTTCTCCTAAAGCCGGCATATTTCCAGAAAGGATCAACATCACGATGACCATACGAAAAGAAACGCTATCGAAGATTGCCGGAAACCTGCGCGAGGCCGGCGATTCACTGGCCGCTCAAAATGCCGCTGCCATGGCCCCGACAATTGGGCTACCGCCGGCCGGAGCCGATGAGGTCTCGGCGTTGCTCGCGACGCAATTCGCCGTGCACGCCGCGGCATATCAGGCGGTCAGCGCCGAGGCCCGGGCGATCCACGAGATGGCGGTCAGGCTGCTGGGCGCGAGCGCTGCCGGGCCGGACACGTCGCCGACGCCGCCCGAGGACACCGGGGAAGGCCCGCGGCCCACCGAGTTCGCGGCGAACGGCTAAGCCCAGGGCGACGGCTCGTCGGGTGCATCGAGGCCGGCGCGCATCGGGGTCAGGCGTGTCCCGAGTGCTGGGAATGTCTGGCATGCCGGTGGTGTACCGGACCGCAGTTGAGTCCGGCAATGCAGCCGTCCTGGTAGCTGGCCAGGTAAGCACCGGCGCCGTCGCGGGCCGTGCCGGACGGGGTGGTGCCACCGACGCCGGCCAGCACGGTAGCCGCGATGCCCAGGGCGACCGTTGCGCGGGCGGCGACCCGACCGAAGGCACCGCAGCACGCCCGCCGCCGCCGTTGAGTTAAAACTTGGTTACGTGACTTGCCGTCGCCTAGCCCGCGCATAGCAACTACGGTACTCTGCGCCCCCGCCGGGGAGACGCCACGACCCGCCGGCCGGCGGGCTAGCTGGCCGGCTCGACCACTGCGGCGGGCAACACCGCGGCCAGCTCTCGCTCCACCGCGGCGCGGGCGCCCCGGGCCGGCGGCACCACGCAGAACACGTCGCCCACCATCGACCCCAGGGTGGTGACCTTAGCCCAGGCAATGTCGGCTCCGGCGCGTTCGATGGCCCGGGTGAGCCGGGCGAGCAAACCGGTGTGGTCGGTCGCGCGGATTTCGATCATCAGTCGGCCCGGTGGGCCCTCAAACCACAGCACGCGGGGCGGGGCGACCCCGCTATGGGCCGGCACCCCGGTGGCCACCTCGGCGACGGGGGTGCGCTGCACGTCGGTGTCGCGCTGCTCGAGCAGGCCGAACACATCGATGTCGCCCGCGAGCGCCCCGATCAGCTGCTGCCGCAACAGTTCGGCGGCGGGCGGCGATCCGAACTGCGGCGACACCACGAACTCGTCGATGGCCACCTCGTTGTGGATATTCACCGAGGCCAGGTGCACGCGCAGCCGGTTCAGCGCCAGCACGCCCGCAGCCTTCGACAACAGGCCCCGGGCGTTCGGGGCGATCACCACCACCTGGTAGAGGTGTTGGCCGGCGAGCTGGTGCAGCCCCACGTGCACGCGATGCATCGCCGCCAGCGCAAGGTGCTCGGGGTCGATCGGGTCGGGGTGCGGCAGCGGTTCACCGGCCATCACCAGCCGGCAACGCCGCACCAGGTCGGCGACGAGCGACGCTTTCCAATCGCTCCACACCCCGGGACCGGTGGCCAGCGCGTCGGCTTCGGTCAGCGCATGTAACACCTCCAGCAGCACCGGGTCCGCGTCCAACGCCTCGCAGACGGTGGCGACGGTGTCAGGATCGTTGAGGTCGTGCCGGGTCGCGACCTTCGAGAGCAACAGATGGTGGGCCACCAGCTTCGACAGCATCTGCACGTCGGACGGCCACATGCCCAGCCTGGTGCCGATCTGGGTGGCCAGGCGCGCACCGATCACGCTGTGATCGCCGCCGCGGCCTTTGCCGATGTCGTGTAGTAATGCGGCGAGCATCAACAGGTCGGGTCGCCCCACCCGGGTGGTCAGCATCCGTGCTCGGCCAACCGTTTCGACCAGGTGGCGGTCGACCGTCCAGATATGGACGACGTCGCGAGGCGGTAGATCGCGGATTGCGTTCCATTCCGGGAACAGGCGACCCCACAGCCCGGCCCGGTCGAGCGTTTCGATGGCCGCCGCGGTGGTCGGGCCAGCGGCCAGCACAACCAACAAGTCATCGAGCGCCTCGCGCGGCCACGGCGTGGGCAACGCCGCCGCGCGGTCTGCCAGCCGGCTCAGTGTCGACACCGCGATGGGCAGCCCGGTCACCGCCGAGGCGGCCGCCACTCGCAACAGCAGACCGGGATCGCGTTCCGGCAGGGCCCCCAAACCCGAGCGGGCCAACACGATTTCGCCGGCGTACTCGACCACGCCCTCGTCCAGCGGTCGACGTAGCCGAGGCCGCATCACCGACATGCCGCGCCGCGGCAGCGCGTTGGCGGCAATCCGTAACCCGGCGTCGACTCGGTGGCTGATCGTGCGCGCCGCGTCGGACAATGTCCGCGCCAACTCGTATCGGTCCCCGATGCCTAGCGCGGCGCCGATCTCGTCGGCGTACTGGGCCAACAGTTGGTCACGCCCACGACCGGAGACGCGGTGCAGTTCGGTGCGAACATCCAGCAGGGTCCGATAGGCGCCGGTCAACGGCCCTACCGGGCTATCCGGTCGGTGCACCGCGGGACGATCGGCGAGCTGGGCGAGGGCCAGCGCGTCGAGCAGCTGCACATCCCGCAGCCCGCCGCGGCCGCATTTCAGGTCCGGTTCCGCACGGTGCGCAATCGCACCGCTGCGACGCCACCGAGCGTGCGTCGCGTCGACGAGTTCGCGGTAGCGGGAACGGATTCCGATCCGCCACTGCCGCCGGATGCCGTCGATGAGGCGCGCCGACAACCATTCGTCACCGGCGATGTGCCGTGCGTCCAGTAGGGCCAGGCCCGCCGGCATGTCCGTATCGGCCACCTGTACCGCCTCCGCGACCGTGCGCACGCTGTGGTCAAGACGAATGTTGGCGTCCCACAATGGATACCACAACAACTGGGCGGTCTGTTCGACGATGTCGTCGGGCATAGCGTCGTGCACCAGCAGCAGATCCAAGTCGGAGTAAGGCAGCAACTCGCGGCGCCCCAGTGAACCTGTCGCGACAATAGCGAAACCGCTGCCAGCCACGATTCCGATCTCCGTCGCCTTGGCGGCCAACCACTCTTCGTGCAGCTGCTGGCACGCTGCACGCAGCGCCGCGGAACCCAGCTGGGGCGAAGCGCTGGATAGCAGCTTGTCCCGTGCCGTAGCCAAATCGGTGGCGGCGCCGGGATGCCTTCCCGCCGGCCGGGGCGGGTCTGGGCCACGCGGTCTCATCGCGGCCCGGCTCGGGTCACCGTGGTACGGCGAGGCTCATATCGCGTCGACGCCGCGTTCACCGGTGCGGACTCGCACCACCGTTTCCACCGGGCTGACCCACACTTTGCCGTCACCAATCTTGCCGGTGCGCGCCGCCCGCACGATAAGGTCGACGGCTTTGTCCACGGCGAAGTCGTCGACCAAGACCTCGACTCGGACCTTCGGCACGAAGTCCACCGAGTACTCCGCCCCCCGGTACACCTCGGTGTGCCCCTTCTGGCGCCCGTAGCCTTGAACTTCACTGACCGTCATCCCCAGGTGGCCCGCCTGCTCCAAGCCGGTCTTGATGTCTTCCAGCGTGAACGGCTTGACGATCGCGGTGATCAGCTTCATTTCCTCTTTCCTCTTCAGGCTGATATGCCAGAACCGAACTGCCGACAACCGCGAAGTCATAGCCGCCTTCGGCGTGCTGAGCTTCGTCGATGCCCGTGGCTTCATCCTCCTCGTTGAGACGCAGGCCGATGGTATATTTCACGACCAGCGCCACAATAGTCGTGCCGACCGCCGAGTAGATGAGAACGCTAGCCGCGCCGATGGTCTGGCGCCACAGCTGGTCGAAACCGCCGCCGTAGAACAACCCCGGCGATACCCCCGACACGCCGGCAATGGCCGCGGTCTCTGGTGCCGCGAGCAGCCCCACCAGCAGGGTGCCGATCAGACCGCCGACCAGGTGGACCCCGACGACATCGAGCGAATCATCGAAACCGAACCGGTATTTCAGGGCAACCGCCAATGCGCACACCACGCCGGCCACCCCGCCGATGACCACCGCGCCGACGGCGTTGACCGATGAGCACGACGGTGTGATGGCCACCAGGCCCGCGACGATACCCGACGCGGCACCCAGCGATGTGGCGTGGCCATCGCGGATACGTTCGGTGAGCAGCCAGCCGAGCATCGCCGCGGCGGTCGCGATGGTGGTGGTGATGAACGTCGAACCGGCGACACCGTTGGCGCTCAGAGCCGAACCGGCGTTGAACCCGTACCAACCGAACCACAACAAACCCGCGCCCAGCATCACCAATGGCAGATTGTGTGGCCGCATCGGCGCGGCGGGCCAGCCGCGGCGTCGGCCCACGATCACCGCCAACACCAAACCGGCTACCCCGGCGTTGATATGAACCGCGGTGCCGCCGGCGAAGTCGATGGCATGCAACTTGTTGGCGATCCAGCCGCCGTGTTCGGCCGCGACCCCGTCGAACGCGAAGACCCAATGCGCGACCGGAAAGTAGACAACGGACGCCCACAGTGCGGCGAACAGCACCCAACTGCCGAACTTCAACCGGTCGGCGACCGCGCCCGAGATCAACGCGACCGTGATCACCGCGAACATCAACTGGAACGCCACAAACACGGTGTGCGGGACGGTGCCGACCAGCGGAATCTGGACCTCCGCCGTTGGGTTCGCGGGGCCAGCCGCGACGGCATTGCCTCCGATGAGACCCTTCAAACCCCAGTAGTCGCTGGGATTGCCGACGACGTCGCCGACGTCGTCGCCGAAGGCCACCGAGTAGCCATAGAGCACCCAGAGCACGGCGACCACACCCAGAGCACTGACGCTCATCATGATCATGTTCAAAACGCTCTTGGCGCGAACCATGCCGCCGTAGAAGAAGGCCAGGCCGGGTGTCATCAACAGGACCAGGGCGGCGCTGACCAACATCCAGGCGGTATCGCCGGTGTCGGGCACCCCCATGCTCGGGTAGTGATCCACGCGCCTCAACCTCCTCCGCCGGAGCCATCGCCGACCGAACTGACATGTGACCGATGAGCTGGTCAAACAATGCTCAGTGGTTGTTTCGACTCCAACGCAGACGCATGTCGCGGGGGTTACATGATGCTCACCGTCGCGGCTCAGCCCAGGAGCGCGTCGACGAAGGCGGCCGGCTCGAACGGCGCCAGGTCGTCGGGCCCCTCACCGAGCCCGACCAGCTTGACCGGAACACCGAGTTCCTGCTGGACGCGGAACACGATGCCGCCCTTGGCGGTTCCGTCCAGCTTGGTCAACACCACCCCGGTGATGTCGACGACGTCGGCGAACACCCGGGCCTGCGCTAACCCGTTTTGCCCGACGGTGGCGTCCAGCACCAGCAGCACCTCATCAACGGCGGCGCGCCGGGTCACCACCCGCTTGACCTTGCCGAGTTCATCCATCAGCCCGGTTTTGGTGTGCAACCGCCCGGCGGTGTCGATGACGACGACGTCGGCGCCGGTGGTGATGCCCTCATCGACGGCGTCGAACGCCACCGAGGCGGGGTCGGCGGCCTCGGGACCGCGCACCACGTCGGCGCCCACCCGCGCGGCCCAGGTCTGCAGCTGGTCGGCGGCGGCGGCCCGGAACGTGTCGGCCGCGCCGAGCACTACCCGGCGGCCGTCGGCCACCAGCACCCGCGCCAGCTTGCCCACCGTGGTGGTCTTGCCGGTGCCGTTGACACCGACCACCAGCAGCACCGACGGGTGGTCGTCGTGCGGCAGGGCGCGGACGGAGCGGTCCAGATCGGGGTGCAGTTCGCCGATCAGCACGTCGCGCAGCACCGCGCGGGCGTCGGCCTCGGTGCGCACATCCTTGGTGGCGAGCTGGCCGCGCAGCTGGGACACCACCGACTCGGTGACCACCGGTCCCAGGTCGGCGATCAGCAGGGTGTCCTCGACTTCCTCCCAGGAGTCTTCGTCCAGGTCGCCGCCGCCGAGCAGGCCAAGCATGCTGCGCCCCAACGTGTTCTGGGATTTGGCGAGCCGGCCGCGCAGCCGCTCCAGCCGGCCTTCGACCGGCTCGATGGCCTCGACGTCGGGGGCTTTGGGGGCCAGCGGGGTTGGCGGCGCTGCCGGCGCCACGTCGGCTTCGGGCAGCTCGACATCGGCGATGGTGCGCTTCGGGGCGTCGCGCGGAATGCTGGCGTCGTCGCCGACCGCGGGCAGCCCGGAGGTATCGATGCGCTCGACCGGCTGGACCGGCTGGTCGCTCTTGCTGAAGGTGATCCCCGACGACGCGGTGTAGCCGCCGGAGCGGTCCAGGGTTTGTTGCGGGGCCGACAGGCTGATCCGTCGCCGCCGGTAGCGGACCAGGCCCGCCACCAGCGCGGCGATAACGATCAGGGCGGCAGCGACCGCTATGGCAATCCAGAGACCTTCAGACACCACGCCATTGTTTCAGGGCCTTCGTCGGCATGGGTTGTCGGTGGTGCCCGGCAGCCTGCTGCCACGACGCCTTCGGGCGTAATCTGCAACTACTCGAGCTGCCATCGGGAGGAGGTGCACGGTGTCCGAGCTGGCAGAGGATCTGCCTCGCGGCTTGATGACCCTGGAGCAGTGAGTACGCCAAGGCGGGCATCGAGCACTACTGGATCGTCGACGTCGAGGCGCCGGGTGATGAACGGTTCCTCGCATATCGCCTCGACGGCGACGTGTATCGCCCGGTCGCGGCGCTCAACGGAAACCGGGTCCGGGTGTACGAGCCGGCCGCAATGGATTTCACCCTGGAGGCGTTGACCGACGGCTAACTCGGGCTGCTGACCAGCTCCTGACCGCGGATCCGCTGCGAGATCACCGCGGTGATGCCGTCATCACGCATCGTCACGCCGTACAGCGCGTCGGCGACTTCCATGGTCGGCTTCTGGTGGGTGATCACGATCAGCTGGGATTTCGCCCGCAGCATCTCGAACAACCCGATCAGCCGCCGCAGGTTGGTGTCGTCGAGCGCGGCCTCCACCTCGTCCATGATGTAGAACGGCGACGGGCGGGCCCGAAAGATCGCCACCAGCATCGCCACCGCGGTCAGCGACTTCTCGCCACCGGACAACAGCGACAGCCGCTTGATCTTCTTGCCGGGCGGGCGGGCCTCCACCTCGATGCCGGTGGTGAGCATGTCGGCGGGGTCGGTGAGCAGCAGCCGGCCCTCCCCACCGGGGAACAGCGCGGCGAACACCTCCCGGAATTCGCGTTCGACGTCGGCGTAGGCCTCGGCGAACACCTGCAGGATCCGGTCGTCGACCTCGGCGACCACGTCCAGCAGATCCTTGCGGGCCGCCTTGACGTCCTCGAGCTGGGTGGACAAGAAGTTGTAGCGTTCCTCCAGCGCGGCGAACTCCTCCAGCGCCAGCGGGTTGACCCGGCCCAGCTCGGCCAACTCCCGTTCGGCGCGTTTGGCCCGGCGCTCCTGGGTGGGCCGGTCGAACGGCATCGGGGCCGGCGCGGTGACCTGCTCGCCGCGTTCGCGGGCCTGCTCGTATTCGGCCATCTCCAGCTCCGAGGGCGGCAGGCCGACGTCGGGGCCGTATTCGGCGATCAGATCCGCCGGCGCCATCCCGAACTGCTCGAGCACCATCTGCTCGAGTTGTTCGATGCGCAGCGCCGCCTGCGCCTTGGCCACCTCGTCGCGGTGCAGCGCCTCGGTGAGCGTGCCGATGCGCGCGCCTAGCGTGTTGACCTCGTCGCGGACCGCGGCCATGGCCACCGTGCGTTGCTGGCGTTCGGCGGCCAGCTGATCGCGGGCCTGCGAGGCGGTGGTCACCACCTGGGAAAGCCGCTGGGCCAGCTTGCGGCCGGCGTCGGCCACCGCGGCCGCCACCGCCGCGGCGTGCTCCCGGGCCGCCCGGGCCCGCTGCGCACGCAGCCGGGCCTCACGTTCGGCGGCGGCGGCCCGGCGCAGCGAATCCGCCCGCCCCCGAACGGCGTTGGCGCGTTCTTCGGCGGTGCGCACCGTCAGCCGGGCCTCCACCTCGGCGCCGCGGGCCGCCTCGGCCGCGGCGGCGACCTGTTCGCGATCTGCGGGGCCGTCGTGGACCACCTGCGGGGTTTGTTCGGCGTTGCGCAGCCGGGTCTCCAGCTCGGAAAGCTCGTTGACGGTCTGCGCGCGCCCGGTCTCCAGCTCTTCGCGCTGCCGCAGTTGCCGACGCCACTCGTCCTCGGCGGTGCGGGCCTCCTGCCCCATCCGGCCCAGCTGCTCGTAGATCGCCGAGATGGCGGCGTCGGATTCGTTGAGCGCGGCCAACGCCTGCTCGGCGGCATCCTGACGGGCGGCTTGCTCGGTCAACGCGCCGGACAGCGCCGCGCCCAGCTGAGCCGTCTGCGCTTCGGCGTCGACCAGCTCGGCGCGGGCCTTGTCGATCTCACTGGTGATCTCCAACGTGGACGGTTTGCGGTCCGAGCCGCCGCTCACCCAGCCGGCGCCCACCAGGTCACCATCGACGGTGACCGCCCGCAGCTGGGGGCGGTTGGCGACCAGGTCCAGGGCGGCCGGCAGCCGCTCGACCACCGCGACGTGCGACAGCATCGCGGTCATCGCGCCGCGCAGCCGCGCCGGCGCCTCGACGAGGTCCAGCGCCCACACCGCACCGTCGGGCAGCGCGTCGGAGCGGGGCGGCTCGCCGCTGGGCCAATCCCCCAGCACGATCGCCGCCCGCCCGCCGTCGGCGTCCTTGAGCGCGGTCAGCGCGGAGGCCGCCGCCCCCACACTGTCGGCGGCCAGCGCGTCGGCGGCTGCGCCCAGCACCGCGGCCAACGCCGCCTCGTAGCCCGCGCGCACCTTCACTAACTTGGCGACCGACCCGAAAAGTCCTGCGCCACTGTGGTTGTTGGCCAGCCAGGCGGCGCCGTCCTTGCGTTCCAGGCTCATTGACAGCGCCTCGATGCGGGCCCGCAGCGACGCCATCTGCCGCTCGGCGCCCCGCTCGGCGGACTGCAGCTCGGCGACGCGTTCGTCGGCCAACCGCAACGCCGCCACGGTCCGTTCGTGCTGCTCGTCGAGGCCGACCTCGCCCTGATCCAGCTCCCCTACCCGGCCCTGCACGGTTTCGAACTCCGCCTGGGCGGTCTGCGCGCGGGCGGCGGCCTCCTCGATGCGCGCCGAGAGCCGGGCGATGGCCTCGTCGGTGGATTCCACCCGGGCGCGCATGGTCTCCACCTGACCGGCCAGCCGGGCCACGCCTTCCCGCCGGTCGGCCTCGGCGCGGACCGCGGCCATATGCGCCTTTTCGGCCTCGGCGGCGGCGCGTTGGCGTTCGGCCAGCTCGGCGCCGGCGGCCTGCAGCCGGCCGCGGGCCTCGTCCAGCTCGGCCAGCAGCTGCCGCTCCCGGGCGGCCACCTCCTCGGCTTCGGCCTCCAACGCCTCGGGGTCCGGGCCGCTGCTCGGGGCCGGTTCGTCCTCCAGGTGCTGGGCGCGTTCGGTGGCGATTCGCACGGTGGCGCTGACCCGCTCGGCCAGCGCCGAGAGCCGGAACCAGGTCTGCTGGGCCGCTTCGGCGCGCTCGGACAGCCGGGCCAGGGTGGCTTCGTGCGCGGCCAGCTCCTCGGAGGCCACGCTCATCCGGGCGGCGGCCTCGTCGTGTTCGCGGCGCAGCGCCGCCTCCGCGTCGTGGGTTCCGGCGAACTCGGCCTGCCGGGTGACCAGGTCGTCGGCGGCCAACCGCAGCCGGGCGTCGCGCAGATCGGCCTGGATGGTCTGGGCGCGCCGAGCCACCTCGGCTTGCCGGCCCAGCGGTTTGAGCTGGCGGCGCAGCTCGGTGGTCAGATCGGTCAGCCGGGCCAGGTTCGCCGACATCGCGTCGAGCTTGCGGACCGCCTTTTCCTTGCGCTTGCGGTGTTTGAGCACCCCGGCGGCTTCTTCGATAAACGCGCGGCGGTCCTCGGGGCGTGACTCCAGGATCTCGGCCAGCTTGCCCTGCCCCACGATCACGTGCATCTCGCGGCCGATCCCGGAGTCACTCAGCAGCTCTTGCACATCCATCAAACGGCAACCGTTGCCGTTGATTTCGTATTCGCTGCCGCCGTCCCGGAACATCCGGCGGGTGATGGCGACCTCGGCGTACTCGATGGGCAGCGCGTTGTCGGAGTTGTCGATGGTGACGGTGACCTCGGCGCGGCCCAGCGGAGCGCGCGAGGAGGTGCCGGCGAAGATGACGTCTTCCATCTTGCCGCCGCGCAGCGTCTTGGCGCCCTGCTCCCCCATCACCCAGGCCAGCGCGTCGACGACATTGGATTTGCCCGAGCCGTTGGGCCCCACCACGGCGGTGATGCCCGGCTCGAAGCGCAGAGTCGTCGGCGAAGCGAAGGACTTGAAGCCCTTCAGCGTCAGGCTCTTGAGGTGCACGACGTGCCAGCGTACCGCCCCACCGGCTACCGCTCGGTGAAGCCGGCGATCGGGTCGCCCACGGCCGACCAATCAGCGACAACGGTATCGACCCGGCCGGGCGTCGCGCCGCCCTGCAGCAGATCCAGCAACCGCTGGCAGTCGGCCCGGGACCCCTGCGCCACCACTTGCACCCGGCCGTCGGGACGGTTGGCGGCGTATCCGGTCAACCCCAGCTCCAGCGCCCGCGCCCGGGTCCACCACCGGAACCCGACGCCCTGGACCCGGCCGTGCACCCAGGCGGTGAGCCGGGCGTCAGGTTCGGGCACGGTCGGCGACCTCGAAGGTGACCTCGGTGCCGGATTTGAGCGTGCGCCCCACCGTGCACACCTGGTCGATTGCCCGCTGCACCACGGTGAGCAGCCGCTGCGTCTCGGCCTCGGTCAGGCCCGATAGGTCCAGCTCCAGGGTTTCGGCCAGCAGCGGGTAGCGTTCCTGCTCTCGGTCGGCCGGGCCGGACACCCGCACGGTGGCCGGGTAGTCGTCGCCGAGCCGGCGGGCCAGCGGGGCGTCGCTGGCCATCCCGCTGCAGGCCGCCAGGGCGATCTTGAGCAGCTCACCGGGGGTGAACACCCCGTCCACGTCCTCGGAGCCGACCAGCACCTGCGCGCCGCGCGAGCTGTGCCCGGTGTAGCGGCGGACTCCGGTGCGTTCTACCCACAGTTCGGTCATGGGGACATTTCTACCGTGTCTCCGGTGCGGGTCGTTCCGCGCGCCCCACCCGCGCGAGCGTGCGCAGAATGCCAGCCCAGGCGCGTTTTGGCGTACAACTGCGCACGCTCGCGGGAGAAACGCGGGTCACCCGCGCGGGCGGGGTTGGCATTTCGGGCAGGAGAACGACGAACGGTTCATGAACTTCTCCCGGCGGATCACCGCGCCGCAGCGCCGGCACGGCTCCCCCTCCCGGCCGTAGGCGTCCAGTGAGCGGTCGAAGTAGCCGGATTCGCCGTTGACGTTGACGTACAGCGCGTCAAACGAGGTGCCGCCGGCGGCCAGCGCATCACGCATCACGTCGGCGGCGGCGTCCAGCACGGCCCGCAGCCGCGGGCGGGTCAGCGTGGCGGCACTGCGGCCGCCGTGCACCCGGGCGCGCCACAGCGCCTCGTCGGCGTAGATGTTGCCGATTCCGGACACCACGCTTTGATCCAGCAGTTGGCGTTTGATCTCGGAGTGCTTGCGCCGCAACGTCTCCACCACCGCATCGGCGTCGAAGCGGGGATCCAGCGGGTCGCGGGCCAGGTGCGCAACCGGTTCGGGCACCGCGCTGCCGTCCACGGTGACCAGGTCGGCCAACAGCCATCCGCCGAAGGTGCGCTGGTCGACGAAGCTCAGCGTGGTGCCGTCGTCGAGCAGCGCGGCGATGCGCAGGTGATTGGCGTTGGGGAGGGCACCCAGCAGCATCTGCCCACTCATCCCCAGGTGCACGACCAGCGCCTCATCGTCGAGGATCAGCCACAGGTATTTGCCGCGCCGGTCGGTGCCGCGGATCGTGGCCCCCAGCAGCCGCGCCGTCAGATCGGCCGGGCCGGCCTCATGGCGGCGCACCGCGCGCGGATGGTGCACCCGCACCGCGGTGATCGTCCGGCCCACCACATGGGCCTGCAAACCGCGCCGCACCACCTCGACTTCGGGCAGTTCGGGCATCTACACCGAGGTTTTCCCCGGCAGCGCGCTGTCCACGGCGTCGAGCGCCTTCCAGGCGGCGGCGGCGGCTTTCTGCTCGGCTTCCTTCTTGGATCGGCCCACCCCGCACCCGTATTCGGTGTCCAGCACGACGACGGTCGCGGTGAATTCCTTATCGTGGTCGGGCCCGGTGGAGGTGACCGCATACGACGGCGGGCCCAGGCCCCGCGTCGCGGTCAGCTCCTGCAGGCTGGTTTTCCAGTCCAGCCCGGCGCCCAGCGTGGGTGCGGTGTCCAGCAGCGCGCCGAACAACCGCAGGATCACCTCGCGGGCCGACTCCATCCCGTGGTGCAGGTAGATGGCGCCCAGCAGCGACTCCATCCCGTCGGCCAGGATGCTGGACTTGTCGGCCCCGCCGGTGTTGACTTCGCCGCGGCCCAGCAGCAGGTGGGCACCGAGACCGTCGTCGGTCAGCGCGCGCGCGACGTCGGCCAGCGCGGCGGTGTTGACCACGCTGGCCCGCAGTTTGGCCAGGTCGCCTTCGGAGCGTTCCGGGTGACGCCGAAACAACACGTCGGTGACCGTCAGGCCCAGCACCGCGTCGCCGAGGAACTCCAGCCGCTCGTTGGTCGGCAGGCCGCCGTGCTCGTAGGCGTAGCTGCGGTGCGTCAACGCCAAGGTGAGCAGCTCTTCGGGCAGGTCGACACCGAGCGCGTCGAGCAGCGCCTGCCGGGTCACCGGTTCGGCTCCTCGGCCTCGGGCCCCAGCATCCCGGCCAGTTTCGCCCACCGCGGGTCGATCTGGTCGTGGTGGTGATCGGGTTCGGCGGTGGCCAGCGGGACGCCGCACTCCGGGCACAGCCCCGGGCAGTCCGGCCGGCACAGCGGCGACAGCGGCAGTTCCAGGCCGACCGCGTCGATGACGGGCTGCTCCAGGTCCACGGCGTCGTCGACGACCCGGCCGAGCTCGTCCTCCTCGGTGGTGGCGTCGGTGGCGCTGTTCGGGTAGGCGAACAGTTCGGTCAGCTCGACCTCGACGTGACCGGTGAGCGGGGTCAGGCACCGGGCGCACTCGCCGGCGGTGGGGGCGCTCACCGTCCCGGTGACCAGCACGCCTTCGGACACCGACTGCACCTGCAAGTCCAGATCCAGCACCGCGCCGCGCTCGATCGCCACCAGATCCAGACCGATCCGCGACGGGCTGGGGACCTGCGCGCGCGTCGACAGCATCGCCCCGGGACGCCGCCCCAACCGCGCGATATTGATGACGAACGGCGAGTGCGGATGCCGCTGGGTGGTCGCGCCCGGTTGCCTCGCCATACCGGCAATCTTACGGCGCGGCTAATACGGCTCCCGACGGCTTATCGGGTGGCGTAGTCGTGGGTGCCGGCGGCGGTCCGCAGTTGGTGACGGCCCCGGTTGATGGAGCGCAGCGTGCCGTTGAGGAACTCTTCGAACTCGGCCAGCTTGGCGTCGACGTAGATGTCGCATTCCCCGCGCATCCGGTCGGCCTCGGCGTGCGCCGAATCGATGAGCCGGGTGGCCTCGGCGTTGGCCGCGCTGACCACCTCGGTCTGGGAGACCAGCCGCTGCTGCTCCTTGATGCCTTCCTGGACGGCCTTCTCGTAGGCCAGGTTGCCGTTCTCGACCAGCCGGTCGCATTCGGCCTGGGCCCGGCTGGTGCTGGTGTCGTACTCCCGTTTCGCGGTGGCACTGATGCGGGCGGCTTCGTCGCGGGCCTCGCTGACCATCCGCTCGCTGTGCTGGCGCGCCTCGGCCACCATCCGGTCGGCCTGCGCCTTGGCGTCGGCCAGCAGCCGGTCGGCCTCACCCCGGGAGTGGTTGATCAGCGACTCCGCCTCGTTGGTGGCGTTGGACACCATCGATTCGGCGTGCTCTTTGGCGTCGTGCAGCAGGGAGTCACGGGCATCGAGCACGTCCTGGGCGTCGTCGAGCTCGCCGGGGATCGCGTCCTTGATGTCGTCGATCAGCTCCAGCACATCGCCGCGGGGAACCACGCAGCCCGCCGTCATCGGCACCCCGCGGGCTTCTTCGACAATGGCGCCCAATTCGTCCAGCGCTTCAAACACTCGGTACACGGCAACACCCTCCAGGCCTCGTTGTTGTTACTAGTGTGCCTGGTGTTGCGCGTGTGACAGCGGAGCTTCGGTCGGTGTGTCGGCGCTCCAGGCCCGGTTTTGCCCCAGCGTATCGGCTGGTCACAGCCGGCCGCACGGGATCTCCGGCGCCGCGGCACAAGCCCATGGCGGGGCGGGCCGCCGGCGGGCCGTTGAGATTGCCGCCAGGGCTGCGCCTGCGTCGCCCGTCACGACCCTGGGCGCAATCTCACCGCCCTCGGCCGACACGACCGGGCCAACGCCCGGTTTTCGCGGACAAGGGCGGCGCGGCTGCTTTAGGTTGAACCGCATGAGCGTCTACAAGGTCATCGACCTGATCGGCACCAGCCCGTCGTCGTGGGAGAACGCCGCGGCCGAGGCGGTGCGCCGAGCCCAGCAGAGCCTCAACGACATCCGGGTCGCCGAGGTCGTTGAGCAGGACATGGCCCTCGACGACAAGGGCGCGATCACCTACCGCATCAAGCTGCGGATCTCGTTCAAGATGCGGCCGGCCAAGCCGCGCGACGACACCGGCGACTAACGCCGAGATCGACGTTTCCGGGCCTAAGTGCGGGTGCGCGGCCCGAAAACGTCGATCTCGGGACGCTGCTCAGGGCCGCAGCTTCTCGCGCAGCCGCCGGTTCACCGGCTCGGGCAGCAGATCCGAGACGTCGCCGCCCATCGAGGCGACCTCCTTGGCCAGCGACGACGACACGAACGAATACCGCGGCGTGGTCGCCACGAAAAAGGTGTCCACCCCGGCGATGTGCTTGTTCATCTGGGCCATCTGCAGTTCGTATTCGAAGTCGGTGCCGGTGCGCAGCCCCTTGACGATCGCGGTCAAGCCGCGCTGCCGCACGAAGTCGACCACCAGCCCCTGACCGGATTCGGCGCGCAGGTTGGGCAGGTGCGCGGTGGATTCCTCGATCATCGCGATGCGCTCCTCGAGGCTGAACATGCCCTTCTTGTTGGGGTTGACCAGCACGGCGGCCACCACCTCGTCGAACTGCGCGGCGGCGCGCTCCAGGATGTCGACGTGCCCCAGGGTCACCGGGTCGAAGGAACCTGGACATACCGCGCCGCTCATCGACCCCGCTCCTCCTCATCGCGCCGCTCGGCAGCGCCGTCGTCGGCCATGGCACGTGACGCTAGCAGCCCGGCTACACCAGTTCGGCCAGCTCCAGCCGGGTGTCGCCGTAGCGCCGCGGCGGCCACCGCTCCCAGTCCGGCGGCCAGCTCGCCGGGGGGCTGGACAGCCCGCGCTCGAGCACCAGTACGGTGCCCGCGGCGGCCCAGCCGCCGGCGGTCAGCGCGGCGACCACGGCCTCGATGTCGGCGGCGGGAACCTCGTAGGGCGGGTCGGCGAACACCAGATCCACCGGGGACGCAGGCCGGGCGGCCAGCACCGCGGCCACCGGTGCGCGGCGCAGGGTGGCCCCGGGCAGCCCGAGGTCGGCGATATTGCGGGCCAGGACGGCCGCCGCCCGCTGATTCGACTCCACGAACAGCGCCGAGGCCGCGCCGCGGGAGAGCGCCTCGAGCCCCAGCGCGCCGGAACCCGCGTACAGATCCAGCACCGCCATCCCGGTCAGGTCCAGCCGCGCGGTCAACACGTTGAACAGCGCTTCACGCACCCGATCGGTGGTCGGGCGGGTGCCGCGCGGCGGGACCGCGATCCGCCGGCCCCCGGCGACGCCGCCAACGATCCGCGTCAGCTCACCACCACCAGCAGATCCCCGCCTTCGACCTGGGCGGTGGCCGACACCGCCACCCGCGCCACGGTGCCGGCGGCCGGCGCGGTGATCGCGGCCTCCATCTTCATGGCCTCGATGGTGGCGATGGTCTGCCCGGCCTCCACGGCGTCACCCTCGGCCACCCCGACGGTGACCACGCCGGCGAACGGCGCGGCGATATGGCCCGGGTTGGTGCGGTCGGCCTTCTCGGCCACCGGAACGCTGCTGGCGATGCTGCGGTCGCGCACCAGCACCGGGCGCAGCTGCCCGTTGATGATGCACATCACCGTGCGCATCCCCCGCTCATCGGGCTCGGAGATGGCTTCCAGCCCGATCAGCAGCTCCACACCGCGCTCCAGCTGCACCCGGTGCTCCTCGCCGTGCCGCAGCCCGTAGAAGAACTGGTTGGCCGACAGCTGCGAGGTGTCGCCGTAAAGCTCCCGATGCGCCTCGAATTCCTTGGTCGGGCCGGGGAACAGCAGCCGGTTGAGGGTGGCCTGCCGTTTCGGCCCCGCCGAGGCCAGGATGGCCTCGTCTTCGGCCGACAGCGCCTCGGTCGGGCGGGCCGGACCCCGGCCGGCCAACGCGGTGCTGCGCAGCGGTTCGGGCCAGCCGCCGGGCGGATCCCCCAACTCCCCGCGCAGGAACCCGATCACCGACTCGGGGATGTCGAAGCGTGCTGGGTCGGCGGCGAATTCGTCGGCGGTGATCCCGGCGCCGACCAGCGCCAGGGCCAGATCCCCCACCACCTTGCTCGACGGGGTGACCTTGATCAGCCGGCCCAGCACCCTATCGGCGGCGGCGTAGCTTTCTTCGATCTGTTCGAAGCGATCACCGAGCCCCAGCGCGATCGCCTGCTGGCGCAGGTTGGACAGCTGGCCGCCCGGGATTTCGTGGCGATACACCCGCCCGGTCGGGGCGGGCAGCCCGGATTCGAACGGCGCGTACACCTTGCGCAGCGCCTCCCAGTACGGCTCCAGATCGCACACCGCGCGCAGCGACAGCCCGGTGTCGTATTCGCTGTGCGCGGCGGCGGCCACGATCGAACTCAGCGCCGGCTGGCTGGTGGTGCCGGCCATCGGGGCGGCGGCGCCGTCGACGGCGTCGGCCCCGGCCTGCCAGGCCGCCACATAGGTGCCCAGCTGACCACCGGGGGTGTCGTGGGTGTGCACGTGCACCGGCAGGTCGAACCGGCTGCGCAGCGCGCCGACCAGCGTGGTGGCCGCCGGTGCCCGCAGCAACCCGGCCATGTCCTTGATGGCCAGCACGTGCGCCCCGGCGTCGACGATCTGCTCGGCGAGCTTGAGGTAGTAGTCCAGGGTGTAGATCTGCTCGTCCGGGTTGGACAGGTCGCCGGTGTAGCACATCGCGACTTCGGCGACGGCCGAACCGGTTTCGCGCACCGCGTCGATCGCCGGGCGCATCGACTCGACGTTGTTGAGGGCGTCGAAGATGCGGAAGATGTCCACGCCCGTCGCGGTGGCCTCTTCCACGAACGCCGACGTCACCAACTCGGGATAGGGCGTGTAGCCGACCGTGTTGCGGCCCCGCAGCAGCATCTGCAGACAGATGTTGGGCAGCGCTTCCCGCAGCGCGGCCAGCCGCTCCCAGGGGTCCTCCTTGAGGAACCGCAACGCCACGTCGTAGGTTGCCCCGCCCCAGCACTCCATCGACAACAGCTGCGGCGTCAGCCGGGCGATGTGCGGTGCGACCTTCAGCAGCCCGCTGGTGCGCACCCGGGTGGCCAGCAGCGACTGGTGCGCGTCGCGGAACGTGGTGTCGGTCACCCCGACAGCGCGGCTCTCCCGCATCCACCGGGCGAAGCCCTCCGGCCCCAGCTGCATCAGCCGTTGTTTGGACCCCGGCGGCGGCGGGGCGTCCAGATCGATCTCCGGCAGCTTGTCGTGCGGGTACACCGCCGACGGCCGGGCACCGTGCGGGGCGTTGACGGTGACATCGGCCAGGTAGTTGAGGATCTTGGTGCCGCGGTCCGCCGAGGACCGGGCGGTCAGCAGCTGCGGGCGCTCATCGATGAACGACGTGGTGATGCGGCCGGCCTGGAAATCCGGGTCGTCGAGCACCGCCTGCAGAAACGGGATGTTCGTCGAGACCCCGCGGATCCGGAACTCGGCGATGGCGCGGCGCGCCCGGTTCACCGCGGTGGTGAAATCGCGGCCCCGGCAGCTCAATTTGACCAGCATGGAGTCGAAGTGGGCGCTGATCTCCGCCCCCAGGTTGGTGCCGCCGTCCAGCCGGATGCCGGCGCCGCCCGGGCTGCGGTACGCGCTGATCCGGCCGGTGTCGGGCCGGAACCCGTTGGCCGGGTCCTCGGTGGTGATCCGGCACTGCAGCGCCGCACCGTGCGGGGCGATCGCCTGCTGGCTGAGCCCCAAATCGTCCAGGGATTCGCCGGCGGCGATGCGCAACTGGCTGGAGACCAGGTCGACGTCGGTGATCTCCTCGGTGACGGTGTGCTCCACCTGGATCCGCGGATTCATCTCGATGAACACGTGGTGGCCGCGCTGGTCGAGCAGGAACTCGACGGTGCCCGCGCAGCTGTAGCCGATGTGGCGCGCGAACGCGACCGCGTCGGCGCAGATCTTCTCCCGCAGCGCCGGATCCAGGTTCGGCGCCGGCGCCAGCTCGACGACCTTCTGGTGGCGGCGCTGCACGCTGCAGTCCCGCTCGTAGAGGTGGATCACGTTGCCGTGGTTGTCGGCCAGGATCTGCACCTCGATGTGGCGCGGGTTGATCACCGCCTGCTCAAGGTAGACGGTCGGATCCCCGAACGCCGATTCGGCCTCCCGGCTGGCGGCTTCGATCGCCTCGGCCAGCGCGCCGATTTCGGTGACCCGACGCATCCCGCGGCCCCCGCCGCCGGCGACGGCCTTGACGAACACCGGGAACTCCATGTCGGCCGCCGCCGCCAACAACTCGTCCACCGACGCCGACGGCGCCGACGAGCTCAGCACCGGCAGCCCGGCCTCCCGGGCGGCCGCGATCGCCCGGGACTTGTTGCCGGTCAGCTCCAGCACTTCGGCTTTCGGCCCGACAAACGTGATGCCCGCCGCCGCGCAGGCGGCGGCCAGCTCCGGGTTCTCCGACAAGAAGCCGTACCCGGGATACACCGCGTCGGCGCCGCAGCTGCGTGCGGTGTCGACGATTTCGTCGACCGACAGATAGGCCCGCACCGGGTGGCCCACCTCACCGATCTGATACGACTCGTCGGCCTTGAGCCGGTGCACCGAGTTGCGGTCCTCGTAGGGATAGACCGCGACGGTGCCCACACCCAGTTCGTAGGCGGCACGGAACGCGCGGATGGCTATCTCGCCGCGGTTGGCGACCAGCACTTTGGAGATCACAGGGCACCTCTCAAATCAGCGTCGACCAGTAATCCTGAAATCGAATGAAAACCAACATGATCAACGCGATGAACCATAACGCAGTCAGCGTCCACCGCCACCGGTGCAAAACCTGCAAAATTTTGTGTCCACGGATCGGTTGATCTGCAATAGATGCGAACACCACCAGCAACGGGATGGTGATCGACCACACCACCATGCAATACGGGCACAGCGCGCCAATCACGTACAGGCTCTGGTAGATCAGCCAGTGCACGAACCCCGCGCCGACCAGTGTCCCGGCCGCCATTCCCACCCAATACCATTGCGGCAGACGCACTTTCGTCACCGTCAGCACGCCGGTGACCACCACGACGGTGAACGCCGCGATCCCGATCAGCGGGTTGGGGAAGCCCAGCAGCGACGCCTGCGGGGTGACCATCACCGACCCGCACGACAGCACCGGGTTGATATTGCACGACGGCACATAGCCTTTGTCGGCCAGCGACCGGATCTTTTCCACCGTCAGGGTCACCGAGGCGATCAGACCGATCACCCCGGCGACCAGCACCCACCAGGCGCTCAGCGGGGCGACCGGCACCCCCGGCGCAGGGTCGCCGGATGCCTCGGTCGGCGCGGGCACCGACACCGTGTCGGTCACGATGCCTGCCGGGCCGCCACCGACTCGAGACCCGGCACGTCGCCGACGATTTCCTTGATCTTGGCGACCAGCGCGTCCGGTGTCGACCACTTGTAGTCCGCGCCGTTGATCCGCACCGTCGGGGTGGCGTGGATCTCGGCGACCTTGGCCATGTTTTTGACCATCTTGAGGTATTTACCGCTGTGAATGCAGTCCGGCACGTGGCCGATCACGCCGGCTTGGCGGGCGATTTCGATCAGCCGGGTGTCGTCCGGATAGTTCCCGCCGACCTCGGCGGGCTGGATCTGCTCGGTGTACAGCGCGGTGTGGAACCGGCGGAAGGCGTCGATGTTCTCGTCGGCGACACAGTAGGCCGCCGCCCCGGCGCGCGAGGAGTAGTGGTCGTTAGCGGCCCGGTCCAAGATGCCGACCATGTGGTAGTCGGCGGCGACGGCCCCGGTATCGATGAGCCGGGACATCGTCGGGCCGAACGCCCGCTCGAAGTTGCCGCACGCCGGGCACAGGAAGTCCTCGTAGAACGTGATGACGGCCTTGGGCTGGCCGCTGTCGTCCTTGATCAGCTTCTCCGACGTCACCCGCACCGCCCGGTCCCCGGTGGGCGGCTTCTTGTAGACGATGTAGCCGACCACGGCCACCGCGAAGATCACGACGAGCGCGATGAGCGAGATCTGGATGATCAGATTGCGCCGGCGACCGGCGGCCTGCAGGTCGAAGCGCGCGGGGCGTTTGGGTTTGTTGGCCACAGGTTCGCTGATCCTCGTGTGCTGGTTGCGGGGACGGTCGCGGCGTGTGCCGACGACGGCGTTACCAGAGTACCGGCGACGACCTGGCCCGTTTAGCCCCGGCTGAGGTGCGCGCGCAGCGCCGAGATCAACTCCGCTGTCGCGACGGCGCTGTCGCCGCCCAGCGGGAACAGGCTGGCGAACCCGTGGCACAGCGAGCCCATGGCCCGCAGGTCAACGGCCGTGCCGGCGGCACGCAGCGCGGCCGCGTACTGCTCCCCCTCGTCGCGCAGCGGATCGAACCCGGCGGTGGCGATCAGCGCCGGCGCCAGCCCGGACAGGTCCTCGGCCAGCAGCGGCGACACCCGCGGGTCGGTCGGCGCCAACTCGGAGCCGTCCAGGTACTGGTCCTGGAACCAGTCGATGTCGCGCTTGGTCAGCAGGAAACCGTCCCCGAACAGGGTGCGCGACCGGGTCTGGGCGGTGGCGTCGGTGATCGGATACAGCAGCCACTGCAGCACCGGGGCCGGGCCACCGGCGTCGCGGGCCAGCCGGGCCACCACGGCGGCCAGGTTCGCCCCGGCGCTGTCGCCGCCGACCGCGACCCGGCCCGGGACCGCGCCCAGGTCCGCGGCGTGGGCGTGCGCCCAGCCGAACGCGGCGTAGGCGTCGTCGACGGCGGCCGGGGCGGGATGCTCGGGCGCCAGCCGGTAGTCGATCGACAGCACGTGGATGCCGGCGTCGCGGCAGGTCAGCCGGCACAACGCATCGTGGGTGTCCAGGTCGCCGATGGCGAATCCGCCGCCGTGGTAGAACACCAGCAGCGGCGCCGGGTCCGCGCCGGGCGGACGGTAGTGGCGGGCGGGGATCTCGCCGGCGGGTCCGGGCAGCGTCAGGTCACGCACCGCGACGTGGATCTGGCCGCCGCCCATCGCCTGGCAGGTCTGCCGCATCTGGGCCCGGGACAACACCGGATCGCCGCCGATGATCAGGCCGTTGATGCCCATCGCCCGCTGCCCGGCCAGCGTCACCTGCAGCGTGCGGTCCAAGGTGTTGCCGTCGATGGTGACCGACCGCCCGCCGGCCATCAGCCACTTGATCCCGGGCGGGATCCAGGGCATGACCTTCAGGCCCACGCTGGTCGCGGGGCGGGACAGCCGGCCCGCCCACCGCCTCGGCCGCGACGCCGACTGCGCGGACCGCGTGCCTGGCACACTCTGTGTCATGACTGCTCCCTTAGTCACGCTCAACGACGGTAATTCGATTCCCGCCGTTGGATTCGGCGTTTACAAGATTCCGCCGGACGACACCGAGCAGGCGGTGGCCACCGCGCTGCAGGTCGGCTATCGCCATATCGACACCGCGGCACTGTACGGCAATGAGCGCCAGACCGGCGCCGCGATCGCCGGATCGGGCCTGCCGCGGGAGGCGGTCTACCTGGTCACCAAGCTGTGGAACGCCAATCAGGGCTATGACGCCACCCTGGCGGCCTTCGACGCCAGCATGAACCGGCTCGGCGTCGACTATTTGGATCTGTACCTGATCCATTGGCCGTGCCCGCAGCTCAACACGTTCGTGGAGACCTTCAAGGCCTTCGCCCAGCTGCGCGACCAGGGCCGGATCCGGTCCATCGGGGTCAGCAATTTCGAACCCGAACACCTGCGGGCACTGATCGACGCCACCGGGATCGTGCCCGCGGTCAACCAGGTGGAGCTGCATCCCCGGTTCCCGCAGACCGCGCTGCGGGAAGCGCACGCCCGGCTGGGCGTCGCCACCGAAGCGTGGGCGCCGCTAGGCCAGGGCGAGCTGCTGTCGCACCCGACGATCACCGCCGTCGCCGACGCGTGCGGTCGAACCCCGGCCCAAGTGCTGATTAGGTGGCATATCCAACTCGGTAATATCGTGATCCCCAAGTCGGTCCATCCTGAACGGATTGAGAGCAACTTCGACGTGTTCGATTTCGAACTCGGCACCGAGGAGATGGCTTCGATATCCTCGCTCGACGACGGCACCCGACGGGGCCCCGATCCACGAACCTTCAACTACACAGGCAGGTGAGATGACGTCTGGTGCGGACGCCGCTGTCCCGACCATCGGTCTCAACGACGAGAACACCTTGCCGGTGCTCAGTGTCGGCGTCGGTGAACTCTCCGATGCCGACGCCGAACGCGCGGTGGCCGCGGCCCTGGAAGTGGGCTGCCGGTCCATTGACACCGCCGCGGTCTACGGCAACGAGGCCGGCGTGGGCCGGGCGATCGCGGCGTCGGGCATTCCCCGCGCCGAGCTGTTCGTCACCACCAAGCTGGCCAACGCCGACCAGGGCTTCGAGGCCTCACAGCGGGCCTGCAACGCCAGCCTGGAACGCCTCGGCCTCGACTATGTCGACCTGTACCTGATCCACTGGCCCGCCCCGCCGCTGGGCGAGTACGTGGCCAGCTTCGGCGGGCTGATCCAGTGCCGGGGCGAGGGCCACGCCCGCTCGATCGGGGTGTGCAACTTCACCGACGAGCAGCTGTCCGACGTCATCGACCTCAGCTTCGAGACGCCGGCGGTCAACCAGATCGAGCTGCACCCCTTACTCAACCAGGCCGAGCTGCGCAGCGCCAACACCAGCCACAACATCGTCACCCAGGCCTACAGCCCGTTGGGTGTCGGCCGGCTGCTGGACAACCCGACGGTGACGTCGGTGGCCGGTGAGTACGGCCGCACCCCCGCGCAGGTGCTGCTGCGGTGGAATGTGCAGCTGGGCAACGCGGTGGTGTTCCGGTCGACCGACCCGCAGCGCATCGCGGCCAACCTGGACATCTTCGATTTCGAGTTGGCCGCCGAGCACATGGACGCCCTCAACGGGCTCAACGACGGCACCCGGTTCCGCGAGGACCCGCTGACCTACGCCGGCTAAGCCCGCCGAGCAGACGTAAAAGCCCCCAAATCTCCGCCGATTTGGGGGCTTTTACGTCTGCTCGCGCTATCTAGGAGGGCCCCCTACCCGGTCGGGCAGGTGGCCGCCGCGGTGCGCAGCACCTCCGACGACGGCCGATCGACCGGCAGCGCGTACCCGCGCAGCACCGCGATGAACTGCATCGCGTACTGGCAGTGAAACGCGGCATTGGCCGGCATCCACAGCGCGGGCTGCGCGTCGCCCTTGTCCTGGTTGGCGTGCCCCTGCACCGCCAGCAGGTTGGCCGGGTCGTTGGCGAACCGCAGCCGTCGGCGGAACGGCCAGGCGTCGGCGCCGAAGTCCCAGGCCAACGCCAGCGGCACGATGTGGTCGATCTGCACCGACGCCCCGATCTGGGCGCCGCGCCGGAACGCGACGGTGACGTTGGTGTAGGGGTCGTGCAGGGTGCCGGTGGCCACCGCGTTGGGACACCGTTTGGTCGACACAAACGTCTTGTCGACCAGGTCGCGGGTGAGGATGTCGTCGCGGGTGTCGCATCCGTTGTGCCCGCCGGGGGCGTCGTTCTCGTCATCCCAGGCGTCGCCGTAGGCCGCGCGGTGGTAGCCGTAGCGATGCGTGCGGGCACCGACCACGGTGATTCCGGTCAACACGTCGGCTCCGGCGTGCACGGTCGGCACGCCGGCCCGGGCGCGGAACTCGTTGGCGTGGCTGCCCGCCGAGGACACCACCTGATAGGCGACCACCACCGCGAGCACGGTCAGCGCAGAAAGCCACAGCAGCGCTTTGCGGTTCATCTGCGCTCCTGCTCGTCGCTGCGCTCTGCGTCGTCGCCGGCGGTCATGACTTGTCCAGGTATTCGATGCGTTCGCTGTCGATGAACCGCGCCGCCAGCAGCGCCAATCCGGGATCGGCCGGATTGCTCTCGTGGGCGCGGGTGCAGAAGTCGCGGGCGGCTTCGATGATGTCGATGTGGTCCGCCAGCGACAACATCCGCAAGGTGACGGCGCGCCCGGACTGGCTGCGGCCCAACACATCACCTTCGCGGCGTTCCTTGAGATCCAGGTCGGCCAACGCGAACCCGTCCAGCGTGTTGGCCACCGCCTGCAGCCGCTGGCCGGCCTTGGAGCCTTCCGAGGCCCAGGTCGCCAACAGGCACAGGCTGGGATGACTGCCCCGCCCGATCCGGCCGCGCAACTGGTGCAACTGGCTGATGCCGAACCGGTCGGCGTCGATCACCACCATGACGGTGGCATTGGGCACGTCGACACCGACCTCGATCACCGTGGTGCAGACCAGCACATCGGTGTCGCCGGCCCGAAACGCCGCCATGGCGGCGTCCTTCTGCTCGGCGCTGAGCCGTCCGTGCATCAGGCCCAGCCGCAAGCCGGCCAGCTCGCCCGAGCCCAGCCGGGCGAACAGCTCGGCGGCGGTAGCCGAGGGTCTGCCGTCCTCCTCGGCGCTGTCGGTGTCGTCGATGCGGGGGGCTACCACGTAGGCCTGCCGCCCGGCGGCGACCTCCTCGCGGATGCGCTGCCAGGCCCGGCCGAGCCAGGTCGGCTTGTCCTTGACGAAGATCGTGTTGGTGGTGATCGGTTGACGTCCGCGCGGCAGTTCGCGCAACGTCGAGGTCTCCAGGTCGCCGTAGACGGTCAGCGCGACCGTGCGCGGTATCGGCGTCGCGGTCATCACCAGCAGATGCGGGGTGATTCCGTCGGGGGCCTTGGCACGCAATTGGTCTCGCTGCTCGACCCCGAACCGGTGCTGCTCGTCGACCACCACCATGCCCAGCCGGTGAAACTCCACCGCGTCCTGCAGCAGCGCGTGGGTGCCCACCACAATCCCGGCCTGGCCGCTGGTGATCTCGGCGCGAACCTGCTTCTTGTGCGCCGGTGACAGTGAGCCGGTCAGCAGCGTCACCTGGATGCCGTCGTCGGCCCCGCCCAGCTGACCACCCATCGCCAGCGGTCCGAGCACGTCACGGATGGATCGAACATGCTGGGCGGCAAGGACTTCCGTCGGCGCCAGCAGTGCGCACTGGTACTGGGCGTCGACCATTTGCAGCATCGCCGCCACCGCCACAATGGTTTTACCCGATCCAACCTCCCCCTGCAGCAGCCGGTTCATCGGGCGGGTGGCGGCGATTTCGCGGTGCAGCACCTCGAGCACCGCACGCTGACCGTCGGTCAATTCAAACGGCAACTGGCGCAACAATTGTCCCGCCAACCCGTCGGAGCGGTGCGGTGCCGCGGGCCCGGACCGGGACAGTTCGCCGTGGCGGCGGCCCACCAACGCCCACTGCAGGCCGATGGCTTCGTCGAACGTCAGCCGGTGACGGGCGCGCTGGCGCTCCGTGTCGCTTTCCGCGAGATGGATGGCGCGCAGCGCCTCCTGCTCACCGAGGAGTCCGTGCTCGGCGCGAAACGCCTCCGGCAACGGATCGGGGACCGGGTCGAGCATTTCGAGCACTTGGCGCACGCAGGCAAAGATGTCCCAGCTCTGCAGCTTGGTGCTGGCCGGATAGATCGGGTAGCAGGAGCGCTCGAACTCCGACTGCAGCACTTCCCCGCTGATCGCCTGCGACGCCTCGGCGATGTTGCGCAGCGAATCGCTGCCGAAGTTCGATTTTTGCGACGCATCCAGCACCAGGAAGTCCGGGTGGGTCAGCTGCATGGTGTTGCGGAAGTAGCCCACCTCCCCCGACAGCATCACCTTGGTGTCCGGGGTGAGCTTCCACTTGAGGCCCTTGGCGTTAAAGAAGGTGGCGGTCACCTTGCTTCGACCGCGCCCCACGGTGATCACCAGGTACTGGCCCTTGCGTTTGGTCATGTCCCGCATCACGGCGTTCGTGATGGTGTCGACGATGGTGATGTGTTCGCCGGCGGGGGGCCGCTCGTCGTCGGCGCCGCGCACCGTGGTGCCCTCGACGTAGCTGCGCGGATAGTGCCGCAGCAGATCGTCGACGGTCCGGATGCCGAAGACTTCGTTGAGCCGGTCGGCGGAGCGGGCGCCCACCACGTAGTCCAGCCGGTCGCCGAGCGCCACCACGGCTACTCGACCCCGATCAACAGCGCGTCGCCGCGGTGCCCGGTGGTGTAGGCCACCAACTCGGTTCCCGGATGATGGTCGTGCACATGGGCTTCCAGAATCCCGCCCACCGTGGCCGTGATGCCGTCACCGACCAGCACCGTCACCAGCTCACCGCCGGCGGCCAACAGCAGGTCGATTAGGCCGATCGCCGCCGCGGCGACGTCGTCGGCCACGATCAACACCTCGTCGCCGGCGATGCCCAGGCCATCACCGGGTCGGCACGCCCCGGCGAAGGTCAGCGCCTCCTCGGTGGCGATGCGCACCGACCCGTGCCGGGCCGCGCCCGCCGCCCGCGCCATGCTGTACCCGTCGTCGACCACCGGGCGATCCGCCTCGTGCACGGCCAGCGCGGCCAGGCCCTGCACCATGGATCCGGTGGGCACCGGCACCACGTCGATGCCCCAGCCGATGGCCGCGGTGCACCCCGCCACCAGCTCCTCAGCCGCCACGTAGCCGTTGGGCAACACCATCACCTGCGCGGCCCCGGTGTCGACCAGGGCGCGCAGCAGCTGATGCGCGCTGATGATGGTCGGGTCGGCGGCGTCGGGGTCGGGGCGCAGCACGCAGGCGCCCTCCCCACCGAACAGCCCGGCGGCGCCGTCGCCGTCGACGACGGCCAGCACGGCCCGTTCCCGCACCCAGCTGCCCGGCGGCAGGCCGCTCGCGCCGGGCATCAACGCCGAGATCTGGATGCGGCTGGGGCGCCCGAAGGCCAGCCCCGCCTCGATCGCGGCGCCGGCGTCGTCGGTGTGCACGTGCACCGAATATCCGTCGGCGTCGGCGCCGGCGGCGGCGATCGCCACCGACTCCCCCAGCTGCCCGAGCCGGTCGCGCAGCACATCGGCGGCCGCGGCGTCACAGCCGTGCAGCAGGTACATCACCTCGAATTGCGGGCCGGGGGTCGCCGCGGGGGGCTGCGGCTGCGGTGCCCGCGGCGCCGGTTCGTAGACGGTTCGGGCCGGGGCGCGCCCGGTGATCGTCGCACTGAGCGCATCGAGCAGCACCAGCAGGCCGCGCCCGCCGGAGTCCACCACTCCGGCGTCGGCGAGCACCTCGAGCTGCTCGGGGGTTTTCTCCAGCGCGACGGCCGCGGCGTCGCCGGCGGCGGCGACCGCGGCCGGTAGGTCCTCCCCGTCGCTGGCGCAGTGTTCGACGGCCTCGGCGGCCGCCCGCAGCACCGAGACGATGGTTCCCGGGACCTCCTGACCGCCCATCGAGGCGACGACCAGGGCGACGCCGTGGCGCAGCGCCGCCCCGAGCACGGCGGGGTTGATGTCGAGCAGTTCGCCGTCGGCGTCGGCGGCCGCGCTGGCGGTGACGTCGGCCAGGCCGCGCAGAATCTGGGACAAGATCACCCCGGAGTTGCCGCGGGCCCCGTGGATGGCGCCCACCGACAACGCGGCCGCGACCCGGGCCACGTCCCCCGAGCCGGCCTCGGAGCTGGCTTCGGCCAGCGCCGACCGCATGGTGAACAGCATGTTGATGCCGGTGTCGGCGTCGGCGACCGGGAAGACGTTGAGCCGGTTGATCTCGTCGGTGTGCGTGATCAGGTCACCGACCGCGGTGTGGGCCCAATCACGCAGCGCGGCCGCGTCCAGCAGCCGTTCCGACCGTCGCACCAATGCCCCACCTCCTCGCGCCTCCGATGGGCGCCAGCCTAGCCAGTGACGCCGACAGCACTGGTCATAAGGTCGGGGCCGGGTGTTGATCGTTTTGGCACTTGCCCGCCGCGACGGCTATCCTTATCGGGTTGTCGGGTCACCCTTACGGTCGTTGGCCCTCAAGCAGACGTTTCGAGGAGTTCAGTTATGGCTGCCGTGTGCGATATCTGCGGGAAGCACCCCGGCTTTGGTAAGTCGGTGTCGCATTCGCACCGCCGGACCAGCCGGCGCTGGGACCCCAACATCCAGACCGTGCACGCCGTGACCCGCCCCGGCGGCAACAAGCAGCGGCTCAACGTCTGCACCTCCTGCATCAAGGCCGGGAAAGTCACCCGCGGCTAAGTGCCGCTGGCCGCCGGCTGTGCAGCTTTATCCGCGACACGCCGGTGTGGGCGGATGAGGCCGCACACTCACGGATGCCCTCGAGCAATTGTCACGACTGACCTAGTACCCGGAGCGCGATTCCCGGGTACCGCCGGAAAGCGGTATCGGTGGTGACCAATTCGAATCCGCCGGAGACAGCGAACGCGGCCAGATAGGCGTCCATCCAGACCTTGGGTGAGGCGGAATCGCGAACCGCGAATGTTCTCCACCTGGCCTCCACACCGCTGGGCTCCTGAGCGGTCATCGTGACGCGATCGTCGGCCCGCAACGCGGCATACACCGACCAGGCTTCGGCGTTGGTCAGCGCGGCGTTGCCGTAGGCACCCAGGACCGTGCGGTTCGTCAGCAATCGGAGGAACGACTGTTGCGTTGCCCGGCAGAAGTGGATGGCCGCGGGCTCGTCGACGGTGTCCAGCCAGGCCCGCGCGGCCGGGTGATGCGTGTGCGCAGAAAGCGTCAACGCCAGCCAGACGTTGGTGTCACACAGCAGCATCATCACCCGCGGCGGCCCACTCGGCATCCTGGTCGACCAGGGCGGCGGCAACGCGTTCCGGCGTCAACTCGGGGCGAGCCGGGCGTGCGCAGTGCACCAGCGGCAGCTGCACCCGCTGTGCGGGCACACCCGCCGGTTCACCACTCTGCAGGCCGCGGAGCAGTAGCTCGGCCACCACATCCTTGATCTTGCGACCCTGCTGAGCTGCGCGTACCTTGATCGCGCGGATCAGCTCGTCGGGCAAATCCAGCGTGGTCTTCACGAAGCCAGTTTACTGGCTTCCTGGTTTTATGGCTGAACTAAGGCAGCCGCCAGTCGATCGGGTCGGCGCCCATTTGCGCCAGCAGCTCGTTGGCGCGGCTGAACGGCCGCGACCCGAAAAACCCGCGGGACGCCGACAACGGCGAGGGATGCGGGGATTCGATCGCGACGCATTGGCCGGCCAGCATCGGTTTCAGCGTCGATGCGTCGCGGCCCCACAAGATGGCCACCATGGGTTGCCGGCGGTCTACCAGCGCCCGGATCGCGCGCTCAGTGACCGCCTCCCAGCCCTTGCCGCGGTGCGACGCCGGGTTGCCCGGCCGTACGGTGAGCACCCGGTTGAGCAGCAGCACCCCGCGCTGGGCCCAGGGGGTGAGGTCCCCGCACGACGGCCGTGGATAACCCAAATCGCTGGCGTATTCGGCGAAGATGTTCTCCAGACTGCGCGGCAACGGCCGCACCTCCGGGGCCACCGAGAAGCTGAGCCCCACCGCATGCCCGGGCGTCGGGTACGGATCCTGCCCGACGATCAGCACCCGCACCGCGTCGAACGGAGAGGTGAAGGCGCGCAACACGTTCGGGCCGGCGGGCAGGTAGTGGTGCCCGGCCGCGATCTCCTCTCGCAGGAATTTCCCCATGGCGGCGACCTGGTCGGCGACCGGCTGCAGGGCGGCGGCCCAACCTTCCTCGACGAGTTCACTGAGCGGGCGTGCAGTCACCCGCAACACCCTAGACCGGCGCACTGAACGTAGGGGCTCCCAGGCCGATTGACGATGCCCAGCGGTCAGGGCGGTCCCGACGGTAGATCCGCGAACGGTGGTCGACGTCGAGGACGTGCACCACGCGGCTGGCCTCGTCGATTCGGTAGACGATGCGATACGTGCCCCGCCGGGCCGCGTGACACCCGACCAGCGGCCCGAACAGCGACTTGCCGACCCGACGCGGGTTGGCGGCAAGCGCGGTATCGCAAAACTTCAGCACGGCAGCAGCGACAGCTTCCGGAAGCCGCTGGGCAATTGCTTTTCGTGCCGCAGCCTGAAATCGGATTTCGTAACGCTGCTCCGGTGCGGTCACGCCCCGCTGGTGCGACGACGCGCCAGATCCCGACGAACGGTCGCCATATCCACGCCGGGCTCGCCCTGGCTCAACGCTGCCAGGCTCTCCGAGATCCGCCCAACGGCGTCGGGGTCACCGAGAATCTCCAATGTCATCTCCATGCCCTCGAGGTCATCCACGGACAGCAAGACGGCCTCCGCCTCCCCGTTGCGGGTCAAAGTGATGCGCTCGTGTTGCTGACGGACCCGCCGGGCGAGCTCGGAAAGCCGGGCTTTGGCCTCGGACAATGGGACCGGTGTGGAGGCGATCGTCATAGACCGAAGTCTAGCCCAGGATTGGTCAATAACCAGACCAATCAGCTACCCGTCGAACGACTGCCAGCCCGGGTGCCCGTCCCACTCCCGGCCGTCGACGAGCACCCGGGCCGGGCCGTCGAACACCCGCCCGATCACCCGCCACCCCGCCGGCACGGCGGCGGCAAAGCAGGCCACCAGGGCGTGGTCTTCTCCCCCGCCCAGCACCCACGACCACGCGTCCTCGCCCACCGCGTCGGCGGCGGCCCGCAGCGCGTCGCGGTCGGGCGCCAACGCGTCGAGGCTGACGTCGATGCCCACCCCGGAGGCGTGGGCGAGGTGGCCCAGGTCGGCGATCAGGCCGTCGGAGACGTCGGTCATCGCCTGGGCCCCGGCCTCGGCGGCGCGCCGGCCCTGACCGTACGGCGGTTCGGGCACCAGATGCCGTCGCCGCAACTCGTCGAATCGACGAATATCGTTGTGCCACAAGGAGTACCCGGCGGCTGAGCGACCCAGCTCGCCGGCCACGGCCAGCACCGATCCGGCCCGCGCCCCCGAGCGCAGCACCGGCGCGCGGCCGTCCAGGTCGCCCAGCGCGGCCACCGACACCACCCACTGCGGGCAGCGGACCAGATCGCCGCCGACGATGCCGGCGCCCAGCCGCGCGGCCTCGGCCCACATGCCGTCGGCCAGCGCGCTGACGTGGGCGGCCGGGGTGTCGGCGGGGGCGCCGAAGCTCACCACGAACGCGGTGGCCCGCGCGCCCATCGCCTCGATGTCGGCGGCGTTTTGCGCGATCGCCTTGCGGCCGACGTCGTGCGGGGTCGACCAGTCCAGCCGAAAGTGCCGGCCGGCCACCAACATGTCGGTCGACACCGCGGTGCGCCCGTCGGCGGCGGACACCACCGCGGCGTCGTCGCCGGGACCGAGCAACGTGGTGTCCGGCTGGCGGCGGTCGGCGGTCAGCCGGTCGATCATGGGAAACTCTCCCAACTGGCCCAAGGTGGGGTCAGGCTCCCGGTTCACAGCTGGAGTGTAGGCGGCGCAGGCGAGGAGGCGACGCGATGACCGAGGCCGACGGCCCCCCACGCGCGGCGCTGATCGCCGCGCTGCTGCTGGCCGTCGCCGCGGTCGGGGTGGTGCTGGCGGTGGCGGCGTCCCACCGGGCGGCGCAGCAACCGGTCGCCCTGGCCGCGGTCCCGGCGCCGCACGCCGCCGACCCGTCCTGTCACGCCCTGCTCGACGCGCTGCCCCCGCAGCTCGGCGACTTTCGGCGCGCCGAGGTGGCCCAGCCGGCCCCCGCGGGCGCGGCCGCCTGGCGTCCCGACGGCGACGGCGAGCCGGTGGTGCTGCGCTGCGGGCTGGACCGGCCCGCCGACTTCGTCGCGAGCGCCCCGATCCAGGTGGTCAACGCCGTGCAGTGGTTCCGGGTGGGCGTCGAGGACCGCACCACCTGGTACGCCGTGGACCGGCCGGTGTATGTGGCGTTGACGTTGCCGCCGGGGTCGGGCCCGACCCCCATCCAGCAGCTCTCCGATCTCATCGCGGCCACCCTCGCCGCGGTGCCGATCAATCCGGCGCCGGTGGGTTAGGCCGGTCAGCGCAGGCCGGTGCCGCGGGCCAGCGCGGTGTCCACCATGGTGGCCAGCAGGGTGGGATAGTCCACGCCGCTGGCCGCCCACATCCGCGGGTACATCGAGATGGTGGTGAACCCGGGCATGGTGTTGACCTCGTTGATCACCGGCCCGTCCTCGGTGAGGAAGAAATCCACCCGGGCCAGCCCCTGGCCGTCGATGGCCCGAAACGCCCGGACGGCCAGCGCCCGCACCGCGTCGGCGACGTCGTCGTCGATCTTGGCGGGCACGTCCAGCTCGGCGACTCCGCTGTCGAGGTATTTGGTGGCGAAGTCGTAGAAGGAGTCCTCCCGACCCCGCACCCCGGCCACCCGGATCTCGCCGATCGTGCTGGCCCGCACCGAGCCGTCGGGGAACTCCAGCACCCCGCACTCCAACTCCCGGCCGGCGATCGCGGCTTCGACGATCACCTTCGGGTCGTGGCGGCGGGCGTCGGCGATGGCGGCGGGCAGCTCGCTCCACTGCGACACCTGGTTGACCCCGATCGAGGAGCCGCCGCGCGCGGGTTTGACGAAGACCGGCAGCCCCAGCCGCTCCCGCTGCGCAGCGTCCAGCGTCGGCTGCGATCCCCGCAGCACCGCGTGCGCGCCGATCGGCAGCCCCTCGGCCACCAGCAGCTTCTTGGTGAACTCCTTGTCCATGCCGGCGGCGCTGGCCAGCACCCCGGCGCCCACATACGGCACCCCGGCCAGCTCCAGCAGCCCCTGGACGGTGCCGTCCTCGCCGTACGGACCGTGCAGCACCGGGAACACCACATCCACCGAGGCCAGCACCTCCCCGGCGCCGGGCGACAACGCCACCAGCTGGCCGGAGCGCTGCGGGTCGGCGGGCAGGGCCAACGCCGCACCGGACGCCGGCGTCACCGCGGGCAGCTGGCGGTTGCTGATCGCCAACGCGTCCGGGTCGCCGTCGGTGAGCACCCAGGAGCCGCCCGGGGTGATGCCTATCGCGATCACCTCGAAACGCTGCGGATCCAGGTTGCGCAGGATGCTGCCGGCCGACACACACGAGATCGCGTGCTCGTTGCTGCGGCCGCCGAAGACGACGGCGACACGGGTGCGGCTACCAGCGGTCACAACCTAGAGAGGCTACCTGGTGGGCCCGCCCGGGCCCGGCACCCCGGCCGTGAGCTGCGGTTTCTGGTCCCGCCCGGCGACGGGGCCGGGCCATCAGGCCAGCGCGCGGGACACGTCGGTGAGCAGGTCGTCGGTGTCCTCGATGCCCAGCGCGATCCGGGCGAAACCCTCGGGGACCGGGTCGCCCCACCGGGCGCGCCGGTCCACCGTGGTGTGAATGCCCCCGAAGCTGGTGGAGGCGATCAGCAGCTCGCTGCACTGCACCAGCGCGTGCACGGCGGCCGCGTCGGCCAACTCCACCGCCACCAGGCAGCCGAACCGCGACATCTGCGCCTCGGCCACCGGATAGGCCGGATCGTCGGGCAGCCCGGGATAGCGCACCCGACGCACCGCCGGATGGCCCCGCAACATCGTCGCGAGGGCCTGCGCGTTGGCGCATTGCCGCTCGAATCGCAGACCGGCGCTGCCCAGGCTGCGCAGCACCAGCCACGCCTCGAAGGCACCCAGGATCGGTCCGGCCAGCAGCCGCTCGGATTCCACGGCGGCGAACAGCTCCGGCCGGCCGCCGGCCACATAGCCGGCCACCACGTCGCTGTGACCGGCCAACACCTTGGTGGCGCTGGCCACCACCAGGTCTGCGCCCAACGACAGCGGCTGCTGGCCCAGCGGGGTGGCGGCGGTGTTGTCCACCACCAAGGTGGCGCCGCGGCCGCGGCAGATCGTCGCCAGCCGATGCAGATCGACCACGTCCAGCCCGGGATTGGTGGGGGTTTCGGCCAGCACCACGTCGGCGCCCGCGGCCGCGTCGCACAGCTGGGCAGCTCCCGCCTCGATCACCGTAATACCCAGGGGCGCAAGATATTCCGCTGCATAGCGGCGAACCTGGTAGTAGCCGTCGGCCGGTATCACCAGCACACACCCGGGTGTGGTCAGCGCGCGCAGCGCGGCGGTGATCGCCGCCATGCCGGAGCCGAACACCAATGCCGCCGTCGCACCTTCCAGCTCCGCCAAACCCGACTCCAGCTGCCGCCACGTCGGATTGGAACTGCGGCCGTAGGTGTCGAGCTCGGCGGTTTCGTCGCTGGACAGATGAAAGGCCGACGCCGGCACCGGCGCGGCCGCCACCGGCTGGCCCGGGACGGCCGGCGGGCTCACCGCTTTGACGCTGCGAGTCGAATCGCCGTACTGACCGGGCCGCATGGTTACTCCGGCTTGGTGCGGCGCCCCAGCAGCAGCGCCATCGCCTCGTCGACCGATAAGCCCTTGTGGCACACCCGGTGCACGGCGTCGGTGAGCGGCATTTCCACGTCGTAGCTGGCGGCCAGCGCCAGCACCGACTGGCACGACGTCACCCCCTCGACCACGTGTCCCCCACCGGCCTGCAGCGCCGCGGTCAACGTCTCGCCGTGCCCCAGCCGCTCACCGAAGGACCGATTCCGGGACCGCGGCGAGGTGCAGGTCGCCACCAGGTCCCCCACCCCGGCCAACCCGGCCAGCGTCGCCCCTTTGGCGCCCAGCGCAATACCGAGCCGGATAATCTCGGCCAGCCCGCGGGTGATGATCGCGGCCAGCGTGTTTTCGCCCAACCCCACCCCGGCCGCCATCCCGCAAGCCAGCGCGATCACGTTCTTGCAGGCGCCGCCGATCTCGGTGCCGATGACGTCGGCGTTGGTGTACGGGCGGAAGTATCCGGCGTTGAGCATCCGCTGCAGCGCCACCGCGCGACCGGAGTCGCTGCAGGCGATGACGGTGGCCGCGGGCTGACCGGCGGCGATCTCGCTGGCCAGGTTCGGCCCGGACAGCACCGCCACCTGAGACGGGTCCACCCCGGTGACCGCGACGATGACCTGGCTCATCCGCATCAGGGTGCCCAACTCGATGCCCTTGGCCAGGCTGACTAGCGTGGCGCCCTCGGCCAGCAGCGGTGCCCACGGCTCGATGTTGGCGCGCAGGGTCTGCGCCGGGACGCCGAGCAGCACCGTGGTCGCATTCTCGAGCGCCGCGGCGGCGTCGTCGGTGGCCCGGATCCCCGGGGGCAGCTGCACCCCGGGCAAGTAGTCGGCGTTATAGCCGGTGTCGTTGATCGTCGCGGCGACCGCGGGCCGCCGCGCCCACAGGGTGACCGCACTCCCGGCGTCGGCCAGCACCTTGGCCAGTGCCGTCCCCCACGCGCCGGCACCCATCACCGCGACGGCGCCTTCACTGCCGGTCATGCGTTCACCTCCCGCTGCCACCCGCGAGCCACCTTAATGGCCGTCGGGCGGATACCTGCATGATGGCAGGCGGCGGGGCGTGGCAGCGAGGGCAACGCTGGCAGGATGGGCGCACGTGGGAAGCATGCGGGCCGACGAACTCGGTGATGTCGGCTTGATCATCGCCGTGAAGCGGTTGACGGCGGCCAAGACCCGGCTGGCGCCGATCTTTTCGGCCCGCACCCGGGAACGGGTGGTGTTGGCCATGCTGATCGACACCGTCACCGCGGCGGCGCGCGTCGACGCGCTGCGCGGTATCACCGTCGTCACCCCCGACGATGCCGCCGCCGCGGCGGCGGCGCAGCTCGGCGCGCGGGTGCTGGTCGACCCCACCCCCGACGGGCACCCGGACCCGTTGAACCACGCGATCGCCGCCGCCGAGCGGGCGTTGACCCCGCTAGTCTCGAATCTGGTTGTGCTGCAGGGAGATCTGCCTGCCCTGCAGAGCCAGGAACTGGCCGAGGCGATTGTGGCGGCCCGCACCCATCAGCGCAGTTTCGTCGCCGACCGGCACGGGACGGGCACCGCGGCGCTGTTCGCCTTCGGCACCGCCCTCGACCCCCAGTTCGGGCGGGACTCCTCGACCCGGCACCGGCGCACCGGTGCGGTCGAGCTGACCGGCGCCTGGCCGGGTTTGCGCTGCGATATCGACACCCCGGACGATCTGGCCGCCGCCCGCATCCTGGGGGTCGGGCCCGCCACCGCCCGCGCGATCACCGCACGTTAACGCCGCAGCGGTGGCAGCGTCCCGGTGTGATGAGTAATGATTTCTAGGTGACCGAAACCGAAGAAGTCGAGGTGCGCACCGACCAGACCGAGTGGCACCCGGGTGACTCGACCCCGGCGGCACCGCCGGCGGCCACCGCCACCGCCATCAGCGCCGACGACGCCCTGCCCGAGGACCGCTACCTCAACCGCGAGCTGAGCTGGTTGGACTTCAACGCCCGGGTGCTTGCGCTGGCCGCCGACACGTCGTTGCCGTTGCTGGAGCGGGCCAATTTTTTGGCGATCTTCGCCTCGAACCTCGACGAGTTCTATATGGTCCGGGTCGCCGGCCTCAAACGCCGCGACGAGATGGGCTTGTCGGTCCGGTCCGCCGACGGGTTGACGCCGCGCGAGCAGTTGCGCCGCATCGGTGAGCAGACCCAGCAGATCGCCACCCGGCATGCCCGGGTCTTCCTCGATTCGGTGCGGCCCGCCCTGGCCGAGGAGGGCGTTCACATCGTCACCTGGGCTGATCTGGATGACGCCGAACGCAAGCAACTCTCGGAGTACTTCCACGACCAGGTCTTCCCGGTGCTGACGCCGCTGGCCGTCGATCCCGCCCACCCGTTCCCGTTCGTGAGCGGATTGAGCCTGAACCTGGCGGTCACCGTGAAGCGGCCCGAGGACGGCGGACAGCATTTCGCCCGGGTGAAGGTGCCCGACAACGTCGACCGCTTCGTCGAACTGCGCCCGCGCGAAGGCGACGACGCCGTCGCGCGGTTCCTGCCGATGGAGGAGCTGATCGCCGCCTTCCTCCCGGTGCTGTTCCAGGGCCTCGAAATCGTCGAACATCACGTGTTCCGGATCACCCGCAACGCCGACTTCGAGGTCGAAGAGGACCGTGACGAGGACCTGCTGCAGGCGCTGGAACGGGAATTGGCCCGCCGGCGGTTCGGTTCACCGGTCCGGCTCGAAGTGTCCGACGACATGACCGAGAACATGCTCGAGCTGTTGCTGCGCGAGCTCGACGTGCACCCCGGCGACGTCATCGACGTGCCCGGACTGCTGGATCTGTCGTCGCTGTGGCAGATCTACCGGCTGGACCGTCCGGCGCTCAAAGATCGGACCTTCGTCCCGGCGACGCATCCGGCGTTCGCCGAACGGGAAACACCCAAGAGCATCTTTGCGACCCTGCGCGAAGGCGACGTGCTGGTGCATCACCCCTACGATTCGTTTTCCACCAGCGTGCAGCGCTTCATCGAACAGGCCGCGGCCGATCCCAATGTGTTGGCGATCAAACAAACGCTGTACCGCACCTCCGGTGACTCACCGATCGTCACCGCGCTGATCGACGCCGCCGAAGCCGGCAAGCAGGTGGTGGCGCTGGTCGAGATCAAGGCGCGGTTCGACGAACAGGCCAACATCCGGTGGGCCCGTCAACTGGAGCAGGCGGGCGTGCACGTGGTCTACGGGCTAGTCGGGCTCAAGACCCACTGCAAGACGGCGTTGGTGGTGCGCCGCGAGGGGTCCACCATCCGCCGCTACTGCCATATCGGGACCGGCAACTACAACAGCAAGACCGCACGGCTCTACGAGGACATCGGACTGCTCACCGCCGCGCCCGATGTCGGCGCCGACCTGACCGACTTGTTCAACTCGCTCACCGGCTACTCGCGCCAGCTGACCTACCGCAACCTGTTGGTCGCCCCGCACGGGGTGCGCGCCGGCATCATCGACCGCATCGAGCAAGAGGTTGCCGCACACCGCGATAACGGCAACGGCCGGATCCGGCTCAAACTCAACGCGTTGGTCGACGAGCAGGTGATCGACGCCCTGTATCGCGCGTCACGGGCCGGTGTGCGGGTCGAGGTGGTGGTGCGCGGCATCTGCGCCCTGCGACCGGGCGTGGCGGGCTTCTCGGAAAACATCGTCGTCCGCTCGATTCTGGGCCGATTCCTCGAACATTCGCGGGTCATCCACTTCAGCGCGATCAACCAGTTCTGGATCGGTAGTGCCGACATGATGCACCGCAACCTGGACCGCCGCGTCGAGGTGATGGTTCAGGTCAAAGACCCGCGGCTGACCGCACAGCTCGACGACATGTTCACCTCGGCCTTGGATCCGGCCACCCGGTGCTGGGAACTGGGGCCGGAAGGGCAATGGACGGCGTCACCGCAGGCCGGTCACACGGTGCGCGACCACCAGGTGTCGCTGATGGAACGGCACCGCAGCCCCTGAGGCGCCACCGCATATCCACCGTGTCCGAGGCCCGTGTCGACCTGCAGGAGTGCTGGTGCCCAAGAAGCCCTCGTCGGGTGTGAATCCCCCGGCGGATAACGCCATATACGCCGCCGGTGCGGTGCTGTGGCGGCCGGCGCGCAAGGGCTCCGTCGAAGTGGCGGTGATTCACCGCCCCCGCTACGACGACTGGTCGCTACCTAAGGGCAAGGTCGATCCCGGCGAGACCGAACCGGTGACGGCGGTGCGGGAAGTGCTCGAGGAGACCGGTTACCGGTCCCAACTCGGTCGGCGGCTCGGTGCGGTGAGCTACCCACTGGACCGCGGCGTCAAAAAGGTACGGTACTGGACGGCCGGCATCCTCGACGGCGAATTCAGCCCGGGCTGTGAGGTGGACGAGCTGGTTTGGCTGCCGGTATCCGACGCGATGAAAAAGGTCGCCTACCCCCATGATCGAAAGATCTTGCGCCGGTTCGCCAAACACCCCGCCGACACCCAGACGGTGCTGATCGTCCGGCACGGCACCGCGGGCCGCAAGGCGCGGTTCTCCGGCGACGACACCAAACGCCCGCTGGACAAAAAGGGCCGGGCCCAAGCCGAGGCATTGGTCTCCCAGCTACTCGCCTTCGGTGCCACCGATGTGTATGCCGCCGACCGGGTGCGCTGTCACCAGACGGTGGAACCGCTGGCCGAGGAACTCGGGGTGGTCATCTGCAATGAGCCGACCCTGACCGAGGAGGCCTACGCCGACAACCCCAAACACGCCCGGCACCGGGTGCAGCAGATCGCCCACCTGGGGCGCACCCCGGTGATCTGCACCCAGGGCAAGGTGATCCCGGACCTGATCGCCTGGTGGTGTGAGCGCGACGGTGTGCGCCCCGACAAGTCCCGTAATCGCAAGGGCAGCACGTGGGTGCTGTCGCTATCGGCGGGCCGGCTGGTGGCGGCCGACCACATCGGCAGCGCGCTGAGCACCACGACCGGCAGCTGACACGCCGATACCCCCGGGGACCTGCCGCCCGAGGGTATCGGTGTCTGTGACGGTGTCGCCGTCGTCCTTGCCTACTTGCGGCCCCGCCTGGCGGTGGCCTTCTTGGCCGGAGCCTTCTTCACCGCAGCCTTTTTGGCCGGAGCCTTGGTGGCCTTGCGGGCCGGGGCCTTGGTGACGGCCTTCTTGGTGGCCTTCTTGGCCGGCGACTTCACGGCCTTGGTGGCCGCCTTGCGGGCCGGGGCCTTCTTCACTGCGGCCTTTTTAGCCGGGGCCTTCTTCGCCGCAGCCTTCTTGGCCGGGGCTTTCGCGGCGGTCTTCTTCGCCGCAGCCTTGGTGGCCTTCTTGGCCGGCGATTTCTTGGCGGCCTTTTTAGCCCCGCCGGCGACGACGCCGCGCTTGACTGCGGGACCTTCCGCCGGGAGACGCTGCGCGCCAGAGACAACCGCTTTGAACTGCGCACCCGGACGGAACGCTGGGACAGATGTCGGCTTCACCTTCACCGTCTCACCGGTGCGGGGGTTACGCGCAACACGCGCCGCGCGGCGGCGCTGCTCGAACACACCGAAGCCGGTAATAGTGACGCTTTCGCCCTTGTGCACGGCGCGCACAATGGTGTCGACGACGTTCTCGACGGCGGCTGTCGCCGACCGGCGGTCTGAGCCCAACTTCTCTGTGAGTACGTCGATGAGCTCTGCTTTGTTCATGCATTCCCTCCGAAACCAGTGGCCCTCTTTGGACCGACTAGTGCACACGGTAAACCCTAGGGTGCCTGATTTCCAAGAGCCACGCGCAATTTCAGGAGGGATTATTAGCCTTTTCGGCAATCCGATTGCCGCCCTTGGCCGGTGGCCGGGCTAACGAGAACACCCCCGCGGGGGGCGGTAATTCGGCCCCGACAGCCCCGTCAGGGGGCCGGTAAAGTCCGCGGTTTCCAGTTCGGCCGGCCGGCCTCAAACGACTCGATCTGATCGAGTTTCCGCAGCGTAAGGCCTATATCGTCGAGTCCTTCGGTGAGCCGCCAAGCGGTGTAGTCGTCAATCTTGAATGGCAGCACCACCGTTCCGGCGGTGATATTTCGATCTTGAAGATTGACAGTGATTTCCAGTCCCGGGCTACCCTCGATCAGCTTCCAAAGAAGTTCCACCCCATCCTGGGCGACTTCGGCCGCCAGCAGGCCCGCCTTGCCCGCGTTTCCGCGGAAGATGTCGGCGAACCGGGATGAGATCACCACCCGGAAGCCGTAGTCCATCAGCGCCCAGACGGCGTGCTCGCGGGAGGATCCGGTCCCGAAATCGGGGCCGGCGACCAATACCGAACCCCGGTCAAACGGGCTGAGATTGAGGACGAAGGACGGGTCGGTCCGCCATGCGGCGAACAATCCGTCCTCGAATCCCGTTCGTGTGACCCGCTTCAAATAGGACGCCGGAATGATCTGATCGGTGTCGACATTGGACCGGCGCAGCGGAACGCCGATGCCGGTGTGGGTGTGAAAAGCTTCCATTTTCTGTCTCCTGTTATGTCAGTTCAAGTCGGCCGGGGCGGACAGGGTGCCGCGTACCGCGGTGGCCGCCGCGACGGCCGGAGACACCAGGTGGGTGCGGCCACCTTTGCCTTGGCGTCCTTCAAAATTGCGGTTGGACGTCGAGGCGCACCGCTCCCCCGGCGACAGCTGATCGGGATTCATGCCCAGGCACATCGAGCAGCCCGCTTGGCGCCATTCGGCGCCCGCGGCGGTGAAAACCTCGCCCAGGCCCTCGGCTTCGGCCTGGGCACGGACCCGCATCGAGCCCGGCACGATCAGCATCCGCACCCGGTCGGCGACCTTGCGACCACGCAGCACGTCGGCCACCACCCGCAGGTCCTCGATCCGGCCGTTGGTGCAGGACCCGACGAACACCGCGTCCACCGCAATATCGCGCATCGGGGTGCCGGGCGCAAGGTCCATATACGCCAACGCCTTCTCGGCGGCCTGGCGCTGCGCCTCGTCGGTCATCAGCTCCGGGTCGGGCACGGCCGCGGCCAGCGGCACGCCCTGGCCGGGGTTGGTGCCCCAGGTGACGAAAGGACTCAATTCGGCCGCGTCGAGATAGACCTCGGTATCGAATTCGGCCCCGTCATCGGTGCGTAGCCGATCCCAATAGGCGACCGCCTCATCCCACTGCGCCCCGGCCGGGGCGTGCGGACGGCCGTTGAGGAAGGCATAGGTGGTCGCATCCGGGGCCACCATGCCGGCGCGGGCCCCGGCCTCGATGCTCATATTGCAGATCGTCATCCGCGCTTCCATCGACAACGATTCGATGGCACTGCCCCGGTATTCGATGACATAGCCCTGACCGCCGCCGGTGCCGATCTTGGCGATCACCGCCAAGATGATGTCCTTGGCCGTAACACCCGGTGGCAGCTGCCCGTCGACATTGACCGCCATGGTTTTAAACGGCCGCAGCGACAGCGTCTGGGTGGCCAGCACATGCTCGACCTCCGAGGTGCCGATACCCATTGCGATCGCGCCGAAGGCGCCGTGGGTGGAGGTGTGGCTGTCGCCACAGACGATCGTCATTCCGGGCTGGGTCAAACCCAGTTGCGGGCCGATGATGTGCACGATGCCCTGATCGATGTCGCCCATCGGGTGCAGCCGGATACCGAATTCGGCGCAGTTGCGCCGCAGCGTCTCGACTTGGGTGCGCGACACCGGGTCGGCGATCGGCTTGTCGATGTCGATGGTCGGCACGTTGTGGTCTTCGGTGGCGATCGTGAGATCGGGCCGATGCACCGGTCGGTTGGCCAGCCGCAATCCGTCGAAGGCCTGCGGACTGGTCACCTCGTGCACCAGATGCAGGTCGATGTAGATGAGGTCGGGTTCGGCGCCGCCCCCGGACGCCACCACGTGATCGTCCCAAACCTTCTCCGCCAGGGTTCGTGGCTTCTGGTTCATGCCCATCTCACAATCTTTGTCGTCTCATAATCTGAGACGCTAGTATCTGTATATGGAACAGCATAGCGGCATTGGCGTCCTCGACAAAGCGGTGGGCGTGCTGTACGCGATCGCCGAATCGCCGTGCGGGCTAGCCGAACTGTGTGAGCGCACCGGCCTCCCCCGGGCCACCGCCCACCGGCTGGCGGCCGGCCTCGAGGTGCATCGACTGTTGGCCCGCGACGGCGACGGGCGCTGGCAGGTGGGGCCCGCAATCACCGAACTGGCGGTGCACGCCAACGACCCGCTGCTGGCCGCCGGGGCGGTGGTGTTGCCCCGGCTGCGCGAGATCACCGGCGAAAGCGTGCAACTGTATCGCCGCGAGGGCACCGCGCGGATCTGCATCGCCGCCCTGGAACCACCTGCGGGGCTGCGCGATACCGTGCCGGTCGGGGCGCGGCTGCCGATGACGGCCGGCTCCGGAGCCAAGGTGCTGCTGGCCTACAGCGACGCCGCCACCCAGCAGGCCGTGCTGTCGACCGCGAAGTTCACCGGCCGGGCGCTGGCCGAGGTGCGACGGCGCGGGTGGGCGCAAAGCGCGGCCGAGCGCGAGCCCGGTGTGGCCAGCGTCTCAGCGCCGGTGCGCGACGCCCGCGGCGACGTGATCGCCGCGGTGTCGGTGTCCGGGCCGATCGACCGGATGGGGCGACGCCCCGGGGCACGCTGGGCCGCGGACCTGCTCGCCGCGGCCGACGCGCTCACCGAGCGGCTGTGACGGATTTTTTGCGAGCAGACGCAAAAGCACCCTTCCGGGGCCCGTATTGGGTGCTTTTGCGTCTGCTCGCCGGGGTTGAGACGCCGCCTGACAGACTGACCGCATGGGAACCAATCAGCGCGCACAGATCGTCATGTCGGATGCCGAAATCACCGAGTTCGTCGCCACGAGCCGCACCGGGACGCTGGCCACCATCGGCCGCGACGGGCAGCCACACCTGACCGCGATGTGGTACGGCGTGGTCGACGGTGAGATCTGGTTGGAGACCAAGGCCAAGTCGCAGAAGGCGGTCAACCTCCGCCGCGATCCACGGGTGAGCTTCCTGATCGAGGGCGGCCACACCTACGACACCCTGCGCGGCGTGTCGTTCGAAGGGGTCGCCGAGATCGTCGACGACCCCGACACCATCTTCGCCGTGGGCGTCAGCGTCTGGGAGCGCTACACCGGCCCCTACAGCGACGAGATGAAACCGGCCGTCGACGCGATGATGAACAAGCGGGTCGCGGTGCGCATCGTCGCGCGGCGCACCCGGTCCTGGGATCACAGCAAGCTCGGACTGCCCGCGATGCCGGTGGGCGGCTCGACGGCGCCGGCCGTCACCGGCTAGCCCCCACCCCCGCGAGCAGTCCCCCGCAAGCGGGAGGTGCCCCCAGTAAAAGCCCCCCGTTTCGACACGAAACGGGGGGCTTTTACGTCTGCTCGCCACGGCTCGCCACACGTGGCGAGCCGGATGAGTAGCCCCGATGGGATTCGAACCCACGCTACCGCCGTGAGAGGGCGGCGTCCTAGGCCGCTAGACGACGGGGCCAGAACTGATCCGAGCAGTCAGCATAGCTCAACTGCCGATGCCCACCTAATCGCTTGGGGTGGACAGTTTTTGCTGGGGTACCAGGACTCGAACCTAGAATGGCTGAACCAGAATCAGCTGTGTTGCCAATTACACCATACCCCATTGGCTGGCTAAAACCGCTGGTCAGAGCGCTTACGAAGTGCTCCGAAGCGCTCCGGGAGGAGCGGGTCGAAACACCGCGTCGCCGCTGCGGCCAGCCGTTGTCGGCCGACGTGCAGACTACCAAAGATTTCCACCGAACCTTTCACGGCTCGATCCGCGCCCGCGCATCGCGCAGCCGCGCCAGGCTGCGGTCCCGGCCGAGCAGCTCCAGCGACTCGAACAACGGCGGGCTGACCAAGGCGCCGGTGGCCGCCACCCGGATCGGACCGAACGCCTTGCGGGGTTTGAGCCCGAGCCCGTCCAGCAGGGCGTCCTTGAGCGCGGCCTCGATCCCCGACGTGGTCCAGTCGGCCAGCTCGCCCAGCGCCGCCAGGGCCGCGTCCAGGACCGCGGCCGCGTCGGGCCCCAGCTCCTTGGCCACCGCGCGCGGCTCCAGCGCGTACTCGTCGTCGTTGAAGAACTTCAGCAGCTCCCAGGCGTCCCCGAGCACCACGATGCGGGTCTGCACCAGCCCGGCGGCCACCGCGAACCCCGCCTCGTCCAATCCGGTGCGGTGCCCCTGGGCCTCCAAGAATGCGTGCAGCCGGTCGGTGAAATCAACCGGATCGAGCAGCCGGATGTGCTCGGCGTTGATCGCGTCGGCCTTCTTCTGGTCGAACCGGGCCGGGTTGGAGTTGACGTTGGCCACGTCGAATGCGGCCACCATCTCCGGCATGCTGAACACGTCGCGGTCGTCGGCGATCGACCAGCCCAGCAACGCCAGGTAATTCAGCAATCCCTCGGGGATGAAACCACGGTCGCGGTGGGCGAACAGGTTCGACTGCGGATCGCGTTTGGACAGTTTCTTGTTTCCCTCGCCCAAAACACTGGGCAGATGGGCGAATTCCGGAATGCGTTCGGCGACGCCGATGCGGATCAGCGCCTGATACAGCGCGATCTGACGCGGGGTGGAGGGCAGCAGGTCCTCACCGCGCAGCACATGGGTGATCTTCATCAGCGCGTCATCGACCGGATTGACCAAGGTGTACAACGGATCCCCGTTGGCCCGGGTCAACGCGAAGTCGGGCACGGTGCCGGCCGGAAATGTGGTCGGGCCGCGCACCAGGTCGGTCCAGGACACGTCCGCATCGGGCATCCGCAACCGGACCACCGGTTTCCGGCCCTCCGCCCGGAACGCCGCGCGCTGCTGCTCGGTCAGCTCGCGGTCGAAGTTGTCGTAGCCCAGTTTCGGGTTGCGGCCCGCTGCCGCATGGCGGGCCTCGACCTCCTGCGGTGTCGAGAAGGCCTCGTAGGCCTCCCCCGCCGCCAGCAGCCGCGCCACCACGTCGCGGTGCAGGTCTTTGCGCTGCGACTGCCGGTAGGGACCGTAGGGTCCGCCCACCTCGGGGCCCTCATCCCAGTTCAGGTGCAGCCAGCGCAGCGCGTCCAGCAGCGCCAGATAGCTTTCCTCGCTGTCGCGTTCGGCGTCGGTGTCCTCGACCCGGAAGACCAGGGTGCCGCCGGTGTGCCGGGCGTAGGCCCAGTTGAACAGCGCGGTGCGGATCAGCCCGACGTGCGGGGTACCGGTGGGCGACGGACAGAACCGGACCCGAACGTTGGTGCTCACGGCTTTCCTTTGCGGACAACGGGATTGGACAGCGTGCCGATGCCTTCGATGGTGATCGAGACGGTGTCGCCGTCCTCGAGGGGGCCGACGCCGTCGGGGGTGCCGGTGAGGATCAGGTCACCGGGCAGCAGCGTCATCACCGCCGAAATCCACTCCACGATGGCACCGATGTCGTGGATCATCAGCGAGGTACGGCTGTCCTGTTTGACCTGGCCGTTGACCTCGGTGCGCACCTGCAGGTCGGCGGGGTCGACGTCGGTGACGATCCACGGCCCCACCGGGCAGAACGTGTCATGCCCCTTGGCCCGGGTCCACTGGCCGTCGGCTTGCTGCTGATCGCGGGCCGATACATCGTTGCCGATGGTGTAGCCCAGGATGTTCTCGGCCGCCCGGGCGGCCGGCACGTCCTTGCACGGCCGGCCGATCACCACCGCCAATTCGCCCTCGTAATGCACCGGCGACGCGTTGGCCGGCAGTTGAATCGGGACCCGCGGCCCGATGATGGCGGTGTTGGGTTTGAGGAAGATCACCGGATCGGCCGGAGCCGCACCACCCATCTCGGCGATGTGGGCGGCGTAGTTTTTGCCGATGCAGATCACCTTGCTGGCCAGGATCGGGGCCAGCAGCCGCACATCGGCTAGCGGCCACGACCGACCGGTGAAGGTGGGTGTGCCAAAGGGGTGTTCGGCGATCTCACGGGCAGTCATGTCGCCGGACTCGCCGTCAATGCTGACGAAAGCGACACCGTCCGGGCTGGCGATTCGGCCAAGGCGCATTCGTCTGAGGGTACTGGGTGTCCGGCAACCCGGATTTCCCGCGTTCTATGAAACGCATGTGAAACGATGGGCGGGTGACTCGAGCGTCTGCGGACTCGGTTAGCACCGCGGCGCGCTGGTCGATCGTGGTCATCGCGCTGATGGCGACGCTGTGTTCCTTCGTGTTCATCAACGGTGTCGCCTTTGTCATCCCGATGCTGGAGTCCAAACGCGACACCAACCTGGCCGTGGCCGGTCTGCTCGCGTCGATGCCCAGCTTCGGGATGGTGCTGACCCTGTTCGCCTGGGGTGCGCTGCTGGACCGCATCGGGGAGCGGATCGTGCTGGCGGCCGGCTCGGCGCTGACCGCGGTGGCCACCTACGCCGCGGCGTCGATGCAGTCGCTGGTCGCGGTGGGCGCCTTCCTGTTCCTGGGCGGGATGGCCGCCGCCAGCGCCAACACCGCCAGCGGCCGGCTGGTGACCGGCTGGTTCCCGCCGCACCAGCGCGGCCTGGTGATGGGTATCCGCCAGACCGCGCAGCCGTTGGGAATCGCGTTGGGCGCCGCGGTGATTCCCGAACTGGCTGAGCACGGGTTGTCGCGGGCGCTGATGTTTCCGGCGACGGTATCCGCGGTGGCGGCGGTGGCGTGCGCCATCGGGGTGTTGGATCCGCCGCGACCGCCCCGGGAGGCGGCCCCCGCCCATGAGCTGGTCAGCCCGTACCAGGGGTCGCGGGTGCTGTGGCGAATCCACCTGTCCTCGGCGCTGCTGATGGTGCCGCAGTGTGTGATCGCGACCTTCATGCTGGTCTGGCTGATCGGCGGCCACCACTGGGCCACCGGATCGGCCGGGGGCCTGGTGACCATCGCGCAACTGCTCGGCGCGCTGGCCCGGGTGCTGGCGGGTCGCTGGTCGGACCGGGTCGGTACCCGGCTGCGGCCGATCCGCACGCTGGCCGGCGCCGGCGCCGCGGCGATGATGGCGACCGGACTGGCCGATCACCTGCATTCGCGGCTGGCCGAGGCGGCGATGGTGGTCGCGGCGGTGATCACCGTGCTCGACAACGGGTTGGCCTCCACCTCGGTGGCCGAACGGGCCGGGCCGTACTGGAGTGGGCGCGCGCTGGGCATCCAGAACACCACCCAGCGGCTGACCGCCGGCGTGGCTCCCCCGCTGTTCGGGGCGCTGATCGGCACCGTGGGCTATCCCCTGGCGTTTGCGCTGTGCGGGCTGTTCCCGTTGGTCGCCCTGCCGGTGGTACCGGTCAGCGCCGAACCGCCCGGACGGCCCGCGCTGCAAGCGTTGCGCACCCTGCGGGTGCCACCGAAACCGCCGCCGGCGGATCCGCCGGGGTAGCCGGCAGCGGCACCGGTCGGCGCACGGTCCCGCGACCACCGCTACCGTCGTCGCAATGACCGATATCGACTTCCGCATCCCGACCGTGGCCGACGGGCCAGCCCTGTGGCAGCTGGCCAAAGACAGCGCCACCTTGGACGTCAACTCGCCGTATGCCTACCTGATCTGGTGCCGGGATTTCGCGGCCAGCTCGGTGATCGCCGAGGTCGACGGCCGTCCAGCCGGGTACATCACCGGCTATCGCCGCCCCGAGCAAACCGCGACGCTGCTGGTGTGGCAGGTGGCGGTCGACGACACCCACCGCGGCGTCGGGCTGGCCAGCCGGATGCTCGACCAGTTGTTCACCCGCGCGCTGCCCGAGGGGGTGACCCATTTGGAGACCTCGATCACACCCGATAACGAAGCCAGCCAGCGGCTGTTCCTGGCCTTCGCGCGCCGATGGGACGCCGCCGTCGAGCGCTCCGAGCTATTCCACGCCGCCCTGTTTCCCGACGCTCACCTGGCCGAGGAGTTGTTTCGGATCGGCCCGCTCCGGGTACCCCCGCGGGGTTGAGCGGGCGTGGCCTGGGGCGGCGTCTGATCTCGCCACTCCGGGCGCGGAGGTTGAGATCGGCTACCGATCCTCGGTAAGGTCGCGTCCGCGCAAACGTGAGCCCTGGCAGACCGAGTTGGGGCCTCCCGAGCGGGGTGGTAGGTCGAGCGACATCGATCGACAACTGCATGCGACAGCGGTTTGAGTAGGCCGCATGCAGCGGGATCGGAGCTGGCGTGCATTGCAGCCGCCGCCGTTGAACGCCCAGCCCCGGGGCCGCATCGTCCAGCTTTGTTCGACCTGCCGTTTCGTTCCGTTGTGCACACGGACGGAGGAAGCATGACCATTTTCGAAACCCTCGAATCCGAGGTACGCAGTTATTGCCGATCGTGGCCGGTGGTGTTCGACCGGGCCGCCGGCGCCCACATCTGGGACACCGACGGTCGGCAGTACCTGGATTTCTTCGCCGGTGCCGGCGCGCTGAACTACGGCCACAACCACCCCGACCTCAAGGCGCCGCTGCTCGAGTACCTGACCGCCGACCGGGTGGTGCACAGCCTGGACATGAACACCGTCGCCAAGGCCGAGTTTCTGGAGCGGTTCGACGAGGTGATCCTCAAACCCCGCGGGCTTGACTACAAGGTCCAGTTTCCCGGCCCCACCGGCACCAACTCGGTGGAATCCGCGCTGAAGCTGGCCCGCAAGATCACCGGCCGGGAAAGCGTGATCAGCTTCACCAACGCCTTCCACGGCATGACGCTGGGCTCGCTGTCGGTCACCGGCAACTCGATGAAACGCGGCGGCGCCGGCATCCCGCTGGTGCACGCCACCCCGATGCCCTACGACAACTACCTCGACGGCGCGGTGCCCGACTTCATCTGGTTCGAGCGGCTGCTGGAGGACAGCGGCAGCGGCCTCAACGACCCGGCCGCGGTGATCGTCGAGACCGTGCAGGGTGAGGGCGGCATCAACGTGGCCCGGCTGGAGTGGCTGAAAGGCCTGGCCGAGCTGTGCCGCCGGCACGAGCTGTTGCTGATCGTCGACGATGTGCAGATGGGCTGCGGGCGCACCGGGCCGTTCTTCAGCTTCGAGGCGGCCGGCATCGTGCCCGACATCGTCTGCATGTCCAAGTCGATCAGCGGCTACGGGCTACCGCTGGCCCTCACGCTGTTCAAGTCCGAACACGACGTTTGGGAGCCGGGCGAGCACAACGGCACGTTCCGCGGCCAGAACCCGTCGTTCGTCACCGGCAAGGCGGCACTGAACTTTTGGACCGACAACTTGCTGGAGAAGCAGGTGATGCGCAAAGGCGAGCTGGTCGAACGCGCCCTGCGTGAGGTGGTGGACCCGCTCGACGGCGTCGAGACGCGCGGCCGCGGCCTAATCCGCGGGGTGGCCTTCGACCGTCCCGAGCTGGCCGGCGCGGTGTGCAAGGAAGCGTTCCACCGTGGACTATTGCTAGAGACGTCGGGACCCGAAAGCGAAGTCGTGAAGTTGATGCCGCCCCTGGTGATCGAAGAGGAGGATCTTGCACGGGGCCTGACCATTACCGCCGAATCAATCGAGGCAGTCGCCGGCCGGGAACTGGCCGGGGCCGCCGGAAGGAGCAGCTAGTGATCGTCCGCACCCTCGCCGAGATCAAGGGCACCGACCGCGACGTCCAGGCCGAAACCTGGAACAGCCAGCGGCTGCTGCTGGCCCGTGACGGCCAGCGGTTCTCCATGCACGAGACCATCCTGTACGCCGGCACCGAGACCGCCATGTGGTACGCCAACCACGTCGAGGCCGTCTACTGCGTCGGTGGGGAGGGCGACCTGGTCAACGACGAGACCGGTGAGGTTCATCCGCTGCGCGACGGCACCCTGTACCTGCTCGACGGCCACGAACACCACCGCATCATCGCCCGCGAGGACCTGCGCATGGTGTGCGTCTTCGACCCGCCGGTTACCGGCCGCGAGGTGCACGACGAGACCGGTGCCTACCCGCTGATCGTGGAGGAGGCCGCAGAAGAGGCGGCCTCATGACCGCTACCGTGACCAACCGTCACGACCGCTATCCGACCCGTAGCAACGTCAAGATCGGGATCCAGCCCCGCCACGATCCGGTGGTGTGGGCCCCCGATCGGGTCAGCGGACCGCTGGACTCGCGCGCGGTCGATCGTTTCGAAGCCGACGGGTTTTTGGCCGTCGACACCCTGGTGGACGCCGACGTGGTCGCCGACCTGCGCGCCGAATTGGACAGCCTGCGCACCGACCCGGTGTTGGCGGCCGACGAGCGGTCGGTGCTGGAACCCGACAGCCGCGAGATCCGGTCGGTGTTCGAGGTGCACAAGGTCAGCACGGCGTTCGGCGCCCTGGTCGCCGACCCGCGACTGGTGGGCCCGATCCGCCAGTTGCTGGGTTCGGATGTCTATGTGCACCAGAGCCGGGTCAACTTCAAACCCGGGTTCAACGGTCAGGAGTTCTACTGGCACTCCGACTTTGAGACCTGGCACGCCGAGGACGGGATGCCCTCCCCCCGTGCGATCAGCGTCTCGGTGGCGCTCACCGAGAACCTGGACTGCAACGGGTCGCTGATGATCATGCCCGGCTCGCACAAATGGTTCGTGTCGTGTCCGGGCGAGACCCCGCCGGAGCATTACCGTTCGTCGCTGCGCCGCCAGGAGATCGGCACCCCCGACGACGCCAGCCTGACCTGGCTGGCCAACGAGCGGGGCATTCGCCAGATCACCGGTCCGGCCGGGTCGGCGGTGTTCTTCGACAGCAACTGCATGCACGGGTCCAGCAGCAACATCACCCCCTACCCGCGGTCGAATGTGTTCATCGTCTACAACAGCGTGGAGAACACCTTGGTCGAGCCGTTCGGGGCGAAGGCACCGCGGCCAACCTTCATCGCCAGCCGCACCTTCGACCCGGTGTAGGTCCGTGGGCCCTGGCCTTGATGCCGAGATCGACGTTGGCGTGAGGTCCACTCGAAGTTTCGCACGGTAACGTCGATCTCGGCGTTTACAGCAGCGCGAGGATGCGGTCGCCGGTCGCGCTGGTGGACAGCCGCTGCTCGCCGCGGGTGGCCAGGTGCTCCGCGACGGCCTGGTCGACGCGGGCGGCCGCGGCGCTTTCCCCGACATGGGTCAGCAGCATGGCCACCGACATGATCGCGGCGGTCGGGTCGGCGATGCCCTGCCCGGCGATATCGGGGGCGCTGCCGTGCACCGGCTCAAACATCGACGGGTTGGCCAAGGTGGCGTCGATGTTGCCGCTGGCCGCCAGGCCGATTCCGCCGCACACCGCCGCGGCCAGGTCGGTGAGGATGTCGCCGAACAGGTTGTCGGTGACGATCACGTCGAACCGCCCGGGGTCGGTGACCAGGTAGATGGTCGCGGCGTCGACGTGGCAGTAGGCGATCTCGACGTCGGGATATTCCTCGCCGATCTCTTGCACGGTGCGCCACCACAGGTGCCCGGCGAAGCTGAGCACGTTGGTTTTGTGCGCCAGGGTCAGGTGTTTGCGTCGCCGCTGCGCCCGCTTGAACGCGTCGTCCACCACGCGGCGCACCCCGTAGGCGGTGTTGACGCTGACCTCGGTGGCGATCTCGTGCGGGGTGCCGACCCGGATGCTGCCCCCGGTGCCGGCGTAGGGCCCCTCGGTGCCTTCGCGGACCACCACGAAGTCGATCTCGGGATTACCGGCCAGTGGGCTGGTCACCCCCGGATACAGCCGGGCCGGACGCAGGTTGACGTGATGATCCAACGCGAACCGCGCATTGAGCAGCAGCCCCCGTTCCAGCACCCCGGACGGCACCGATGGGTCGCCGATCGCGCCGAGCAGGATCGCGTCGTGGGCGCGCAGTTCCTCGAGCACCGAATCCGGCAACACCTCGCCGGTGGCGTGATAACGCCGCGCCCCCAGGTCGTAGCTGGTCTTCTCGACACCGGGCAGCACGGCGTCGAGCACCTTGACGGCCTCGGCGATGACCTCCGGGCCGATGCCGTCGCCGGGGATGACCGCTAACTTCACGAGCGCCGCTCCTCCTCATCGCTGCGTTCTGCATCGTCGCCGGCGCGCTTCACGAGAGGTCCACCACCTCAAGCTTGTTGGCGCCCACCGCCGCGCTGATCGCGGCCCGCACGTCCTCGGGCACATCGCGGTCCAGCCGCAGCAGGATCGTCGCGGCCGGGCCCTCGGCGTCCTCGGACAGCTGCGCGGCGTGGATGTTGATGTCGGCGCCGCCAAGCAGGGTGCCGATCTTGCCCAGCGCGCCGGGCTGGTCGGCGTAGTTGATCACCAGGTTGACGCCCTGGGCGCGCAGGTCGAAGTGGCGGCCGTTGATCTCCACGACCTTTTCCACCTGCAACGGCCCGGACAGCGTGCCGGCCACGGTGACCGCCGAGCCGTCCGAGGCAACCGCCTTGACTTCGACGACGCTGCGGTGGTTGGGGCTTTCGGTGGCGGTGCCGATGTCGGCGGCCACCCCGCGCTCGTCGGCGATCGCCGGGGCGTTGACGAAGGTGACCGGGTCCTCGATCACCGCCGAGAACAGGCCGCGCAGCGCGGACAGCCGCAGCACCTGGACATCCTCGGCGGCCAGTTCCCCGCGCACCTGCACCGACAGCGACACCGGCAGCGCGTCGGACAACGCCCCCACCAGCACGCCGAGCTTGCGGACCAGATCCAGCCACGGGGCGACTTCTTCGCTGACCACCCCGGCGCCGACGTTGACCGCGTCGGGCACGAACTCGCCGGCCAGTGCCAGCTTCACGCTCTTGGCCACGTCGGTGCCGGCCCGGTCCTGGGCTTCGGCGGTCGAGGCGCCCAGGTGCGGGGTGACCACCACTTGCGGCAGCTCGAACAGCGGGGAATCGGTGCACGGCTCGGTGGCGAACACGTCCAGCCCGGCGGCCCGGACGTGCCCGCTGGTGATCGCCTCGGCCAGCGCCGCCTCGTCGATCAGCCCGCCGCGGGCGGCGTTGACGATGATCACGCCCGGCTTGGTTTTCGCCAGCGCATCCTTGCCGATCAGCCCCGCGGTCTCGGGGGTCTTGGGCAGGTGCACCGAGATGAAGTCGGCCCGGCCCAGCAGGTCGTCGAGGGACAGCAGCTCGATGCCGAGCTGGGCGGCGCGGGCCGCCGACACGTAGGGGTCGTAGGCGACGATGCGGGCGCCGAACGCCGCGAGCCGCTGGGCGACCAGCTGGCCGATGCGGCCCAGCCCCACCACCCCGACGGTCTTGTCGAAGATCTCGGTGCCGCTAAACGACGACCGCTTCCATTCGTGCTCGCGCAGCGACGCATCGGCCGGGGCGATCTGGCGGGCGGCGGCCAGCAGCAGCGCCAGCGCATGCTCGGCGGCGCTGTGGATGTTCGACGTGGGGGCGTTGACCACCAGCACCCCGCGCGCGGTGGCGGCGTCGACGTCGACATTGTCCAGCCCGACCCCGGCGCGCGCGACGATCTTCAGCTTGGCGGCGGCGGCCAGTACCTCGGCGTCGACGGTGGTGGCGCTGCGCACCAGCAGCGCATCGGCATCCGGAACGGCGGCCAGCAGTTTGGCCCGGTCTGGGCCGTCTACCCAACGGACCTCGACCTGATCGCCAAGCGCGGCGACGGTGGATTCGGCGAGTTTGTCAGCGATCAAAACCACGGGCAGAGTCACCCGGACAGCCTAGTGGGCCGCCATGGGCGCGGCAGGCCGACCCTCACCTGTGTGCGCCGGTACCGGGTTGAAGCTGTCGGTTGCCCGCATCGATCTGCTGGTGGGTCGCCGGGATGAGAACGTCGCCCCCGGGTGAACCCGGACCGTTTGCCGCGACAACCGGTGTCTTGTCGGTGGCTGGGGGGACCCTGTCGGTAAGTACGACGACGGGAGGAGAGGCACCCATGTGCTGGAAATGTGATCACCCGGAGGCCACCGTCGAGGAATGGCTGGACGCCATCCGCGCCACGGTGGATAAGCACGGCTGGGCGGTGCAATACGTGGAGAGCGACCGCACGCCCTTTGCCTACACGGTCGGCCTGCATGAACACGGCCTGCCCGAGCTGTTGGTGACCGGCCTGCCGCCGCAGCCGACGGTGCGGCTGCTCAACACGGTCGCCGCGTACCTGATGGATGGCGGACGGCCGGTCGCCGGCGATTGGATCCACCTGCCTGACGGCTCGATGCTGCTGGTGGTTCAGGTCGAGCATCCCGATGCACACATGAACGTGGCGGTCGCGTTCTACGGCGATGCTGTGCGGGCGCTGCAACTGGTGTGGGCCGATGACCACGGCCACCGGCCGTGGTGCCCCGAATTCCGCAATGGCGGGGTCCGCCAGCCGGTGCTCGGCGTGGAGCCACGGTTGGATTAGCGGTCGGCAGGCCGCCGTCCTGGCAGGGACATGAGTCATGGCGTTGAGGGCCAATGGCGTGCAAGCGCTGCGGTCGGTGCGACGCCGGGAAAGCGAACGACTACGAACGCCCGACGGCGTCTTCGATCATCACAGTGGGCCGGCCACTATCGAGATGAAAACGCTTGACGAAGCATCAGATAACGCCATCTATCAAGGACACGAATAGGCCGACGCCAGTCCAGAATCATCGTGTTGGACGGCCGTCGAAAGCGGCTCACGCATGCGACCGCTGAATCCGGCATCAAACATGCCGTGCGCGAATATGGCGGTGACGTCGATCAAGTTATCGCGATCCTTGCAGACGGATCGGCGCTAGGCTGGAGGCCATGAGCACCGTGCGGACTGTCTACGTCGGTGACCGCGCCACGCACCGCCAGGTGGCCGCGGCGGTCGAGGCGTGGCAAGGCGCTACGGGTGAGGTCATCGAATACGATATCGACGACGACGGCGACCTCTACGCGGGCATGGGATTCGCGATCGATGTGTTCGCCGGAGACTATGACGCCCAGCTCGCCACCGCGTACCGGCTCGCTAACGGCATCCGGCCACTCCTCGCCGGCGTCCCTGTCGCCGTCGATCGTGACCTTCAGGCGCAGAAGATAGCGGCGACGCCCGAGCGGCGGTGAGCGCCACTGCCGAGCAGCAGTCGCCGCAACCCTACGATCAACGGATGGACGTCACCGTCGTCGGTAGTGGACCCAACGGGCTCGCCGCAGCCGTCATCTGCGCCCGAGCCGGCTTGTCCGTACAGGTCATCGAGGCGCAGCCGACGTTCGGCGGCGGCGCCCGTACCGCCGCCGACCCGGAATTTCCCGACGTCACGCACGACGTGTGCTCGGCGGTGCATCCGCTGGGGTTGGCGTCGCCGTTCTTCGCCGAATTCGACCTGAGCGCACGCGGCGTGCAGTTGGCGGTGCCGGAGATCTCCTACGCCAACCCGCTCGAGCATCGCCCCGCCGCGGTCGCCTACCGGAATCTGGAACGCACCTGCGCGGAGTTGGAGCACGGCGCCTCGTGGCGGCGGCTGCTGGGTCCGCTGGTTGATGGCTGCGACGCGGTGGTCGGGTTTCTGCTCGGCGACAAGCGGTCGATTCCGTCCGGGCTGGTGACGGTGGCCCGGTTGGGTCACCGCATGGCCGAACAAGCCAGCCCGGTGTGGAACCTGTCGCTGGCCGGGGACGACGCTCGGGCCCTGTACACCGGTGTTGCCGCACATACGATTTCGCGGATGCCGTCGATCACGTCGGCTGGTGCGGGCATGATGCTGGCCACCCTCGGGCACGCGGTGGGCTGGCCGATCCCGGTGGGCGGCAGCCAGGCGATCACCGACGCGCTGATCGCCGATCTGCGCGCCCACGGCGGCGAGCTGACCGCGGGTGACCCGGTGACGACGCCGCCGGACGGGGTGGCGATCTTCGACACCGCGCCCACCGCGCTGCTGGACATCTACCGCGACGCCCTCCCGGCCCGCTATGCCAAGACCTTGCGCCGCTACCGGTTCGGGGCCGGAGTCGCCAAGGTCGACTTCGTGCTGTCCGGCGAGGTGCCGTGGAGCGATCAGCGGCTGGCGGCCGCACCCACCCTGCACCTGGGTGGCGACCGGCGTCAGATGGCGCACGCCGAAGCCGAGGTGGCCGCCGGGCGGCACGCCGCCGCCCCGATGGTGCTGGCGGCACTGCCGCATCTGGCCGACCCGTCCCGGATCGACGCCGCGGGCCGCCGCCCGATGTGGACGTACGCGCACGTGCCGGCCGGATCGCCGCTCGACCAAACCGAGGCCGTCACCGCCACCATCGAACGGTTCGCCCCGGGTTTTCGCGACGTGGTGCTGGCCGCCCGCGGTGTGCCCGCCGCCCGGCTGGCCGACCACAACGCCAACTATGTCGGCGGCGATATCGCCGCCGGAGGCAACTCCGCATGGCGGGCGATCACCGGTCCCACCCCGCGCGTAAACCCTTGGTCCACACCGGTTCCCAAGGTGTACCTGTGTTCGGCCGCCACCCCGCCCGGAGCCGGCGTGCATGGCATGGCCGGTTACTACGCCGCGCGCACGGTGCTGCGACGCGAGTTCGGGATTCGCGAACTTCCCGACCTGGGACCGCAACCGCGAGATCGACGCTAACGCGAGATCGACGTTAGCGCGGGATCCACTTGATGTTTCCCACGCCAACGTCGATCTCGGCGCAAAAATCAGGCGGTTTCGGTGATCGGGCGGTCCACCCAGCTCATCAGGTCGCGCAGCTTCTTGCCGGTCACCTCGATCGGGTGCTCGGCGTTCTGCTTGCGCAGCGCCTCGAGCTCCTTGTTGCCGCCTTCGACGTTGGCGACCAGCCGCTTGACGAAGCTGCCGTCCTGAATGTCGCGCAGGATGGCCCGCATCCGGTCCTTGGTGTCGGCGTCGATGACCCGCGGACCGGACAGGTAGCCGCCGAACTCCGCGGTGTCGGACACCGAGTAGTTCATCCGCGCGATACCGCCCTCATACATCAGGTCGACGATCAGCTTGAGCTCGTGCAGCACCTCGAAGTAGGCCATCTCCGGGGCGTAGCCCGCCTCGACCATCACCTCGAAGCCGGCCTTGACCAGTTCCTCGGTGCCGCCGCACAACACGGCCTGCTCACCGAACAGGTCGGTTTCGGTCTCCTCCTTGAAGGTGGTCTTGATGACGCCGGCCCGGGCGCCGCCGATCGCCTTGGCGTAGGACAGCGCCAGCGCCTCACCGGATCCGGTCGGGTCCTGGTCGACGGCGATCAGGCACGGCACCCCCTTGCCGTCCACGAACTGGCGCCGCACCAGATGCCCCGGCCCCTTGGGCGCCACCATCGCGACGGTGACGTCGGCGGCCGGCTTGATCAGCCCGAAGTGGATGTTCAGACCGTGACCGAAGAACAACGCGTCACCGGCCTTGAGGTTCGGTTCGATGTCGTTCTTGAAGATCTCGGCTTGGGCGGTGTCGGGCGCCAGCAGCATGATCACGTCGGCCCACTTGGCGACCCCGGCGGGGGTGTCGACCTCCAGGCCTTGCTCTTCGACCTTCGGCCGCGACTTGGAGCCCTCCTTGAGACCCACCTTCACCTGCACCCCGGAGTCGCGCAGGCTCAACGAGTGCGCGTGCCCCTGGCTGCCGTAGCCGATCACCCCGACCTTGCGGCCGGTGATGATCGACAGGTCGGCGTCGTCGTCGTAGAACATCTGAACTGCCACTTGGCTTTTCTCCTTATTAGTTATTTGGCGGTGCCGATGCCGCGGGGACCGCGGGCCAGTGACACCAGACCGGATTGGACGATTTCGCGCACTCCGTAGGGCTCCAACACCCGCAGCAGCGCCTCGAACTTGGCCGGGGTACCGGTGGCCTCGATGATCAGCGACTCCGGGGAGACGTCAATCACCCTGGCCCGGAACAGATTCGCGGCTTCGATGATCTGGCCGCGAGTACTCGCGTCGGCGCGGACCTTGATCAGCGCCAGCTCGCGGGCCACCGAGTTGTCGTCGTCCTGCTCGACGATCTTGATCACGTTGACCAGCTTGTTCAGCTGTTTGGTGATCTGCTCGAGCGGAGTGTCCTCCACCGAGACCACGATCGTCATGCGGGACATATCTTTGACCTCGGTGGCGCCCACGGCCAACGACTCGATGTTGAAGCCGCGCCGCGAGAACAGCGACGCCACCCGAGCGAGCACCCCGGGTTTGTCCTCGACCAGCACCGACAGCGTGTGCGTGGTGGTGCCCATCAGGCGTGCCCTTCGTTGTTGTCGTCGTCGAACAGCGGGCGAATCCCGCGTGCGGCTTGGATTTCGTCGTTGCTGGTGCCGGCGGCCACCATCGGCCACACCTGCGCGTCGGCGCCGACGATGAAGTCGATCACCACCGGCCGGTCGGTGATCGCCCGCGCCTGGTTGATCACGTCCTCGACGTCTTCGGCGCGCTCGCACCGCAATCCGACGCACCCCAACGCCTCGGCGAGCTTGACGAAGTCGGGGATGCGGTGCGAATGGGTGGCCAAATCCGTTTGGCTGTACCGCTCTTGGTAGAACAGGGTCTGCCACTGGCGCACCATGCCCAGGTTGCCGTTGTTGATCAACGCGACCTTGATCGGCACCCCTTCGATGGCGCAGGTGGCCAATTCCTGGTTGGTCATCTGGAAGCAGCCGTCGCCGTCGACCGCCCACACCTCGGCGTCCGGGCGACCCATCTTGGCGCCCATGGCCGCCGGGATGGCGAAGCCCATGGTGCCCAAACCGCCGGAGTTCAGCCAGGTGCGCGGCTTCTCGTATTTGATGAACTGCGCGGCCCACATCTGGTGCTGACCCACCCCGGCCACATACACCGCCTCGGGCCCGGCGATGCGGCCCAGCTCTTCGATCACATACTCCGGGCTCAGGCTGCCGTCGCTTTGCGGCCCGTAGGACAGCGGGTAGGTTTCCTGCACGCCGCGCAGGTAGGTCCACCACTCCTCCAGATCCAGGCTGACCTGGTCGTGGCGCAGCGCGGCGAGCAGATCGGTGATGACGGCTTTGACGTCGCCGACGATCGGCACGTCGGCGTGCCGGTTCTTGCCGATCTCGGCCGGGTCGATGTCGGCGTGGATGACCTTGGCGTCGGGCGCGAACGAGTCCAGCTGGCCGGTGACCCGGTCGTCGAACCGGGCGCCCAGGGTGATCAGCAGATCGGAGCGCTGCAGCCCGGCCACCGCCGCCACCGTGCCGTGCATGCCGGGCATGCCCAGGTGCTGGCGGTGGCTGTCCGGGAACGCGCCGCGGGCCATCAGGGTGGTGACCACCGGGATGCCGGTCAGCTCGGCCAGCTCGTGCAGCTGCTCGCACGCCTCGCCGCGGATGACGCCGCCGCCGACGTAGAGCACCGGCCGTCGCGACGCGGCGATCAGTTTGGCGGCCTCCCGCACCTGTCGGTTGTGCGGTTTGGTGTTGGGTTTGTAGCCGGGCAGATCCAGCTTCGGGGGCCAGGCAAACGTGCACTGGCCCTGCAACACGTCCTTGGGGATGTCGACCAGCACCGCGCCCGGCCGCCCGGAGGCCGCGATGTGGAACGCCTCGGCGATCACTCGCGGAATGTCGTCGCCGCGACTGACCAGGAAGTTGTGCTTGGTGATCGGCATGGTGATGCCGGAAATGTCGGCTTCCTGGAAGGCGTCGGTGCCGATCAGCTGGCGGCCGACCTGGCCGGTGATGGCGACGACCGGGATCGAGTCCATCTGCGCGTCGGCCAGCGGGGTGACCAGGTTGGTGGCGCCGGGCCCGGAGGTGGCCATGCACACCCCGACCTTGCCGGTGGCGTGCGCGTAGCCGCTGGCGGCGTGCCCCGCGCCCTGCTCGTGGCGCACCAGCACGTGGCGCAGCTTCTGCGAGTCGAACAGCGGGTCATAGACCGGCAGCACCGCGCCGCCGGGGATGCCGAAGATCACTTCGACGTCGAGTTCCTCCAAGGACCGGATCACCGACTGGGCGCCGGTCATTTGCTGCGGCGCGACCCGGTGGGAGCCGCTGGTGGCCGGCGCGCCGTTGGCCGGCTGCGAAGGCGTCGACCGCTCCGCTGGTCGCGTGGTGGGTGCGCTCACAATGTCCTCTTTGATTTCTCTGGCTCTTGGCACTGGTGACAACAAAAAACCCCCGTCAGCTCAGCTGCTGCACGAGGGTTGCGCGTTGGTGCTCGGCTAGGTACGTCTAGTCAGCAGCCAACGCGCCGACCAAGTACTACGAGCATTTCGCGGTTGTCCATAGCGTCCGACAGTAACGTCAGCACAGGTCAACCGTCAAATTTGAGGCGTGGTGCGCCTCGCTCGTTGAGATTGCGCACCGGGTCGCGGTAAGCGGGCTTGGGCTCAAGCGGTCGCTGCAACACCTGATTGGTTTAGGGGTGTTGTTCGATGGCGTTTCGGAAGCAGGGCAGCAAA
>NZ_JBGGKS010000027.1:0-76576 GCF_041287095.1 Mycobacterium sp. pUA109
CGAACCCACAACCGGATAACCACGCGGCACAGCAACCTCCAAAACCACTAGACGTTGCACTGACCGTATGAATCCGCCCTGGCCATGGTGCTGCTGAGCTCACTCATCGGCTCGCTCATGAGCACGGTGCAGTGATTGGGTGGTGACCCGCGAGTCACCGCACCGAACGTGCATCCACGGCGGGATTCTGGTCGGATTTCCGCCACCAGTGCACGTTCGGCGCGACCGACTCGGCGCGAGAGACTCGGGGCGACCGACTCGGCGCGCCCAGGCCTAGCCGTGGCCGATCCGCAGCAGGTCGGCGACGCTGGCCAGTTTGATCCGAGGCCGGCCGTGCGGTTCGCCGGTCGAGCGTTCGTAGGCGTCGATCAGCTCCCAGTGCTCGGTGGTGACCAGCTTCGGCTGCCGGGACAGCAGCCAGGCCCGCAGCTCGTCGTCGTGATCGGGTCCGAAGTCGGCGGGCTGCGCGGCGGCCAGGTCGGCGGCCAGGGTGTCCACGGTGTGCTGGGAGTCGCTCTTATTGCTGCCGATCACCCCGGTCGGCCCGCGCTTGATCCAGCCGACCACGTACTGGTTGCGGGTGCCCTCGATCCGCCCGTCGGTGTGCGGAATGGTGCCGGTGCGCTCATCGAACGGCAGGCCGGGGGTGGCCACGCCCCGGTAGCCGACCGCACGCACCACCAGGTGCGCCGGCAGCACCTCCCGGGCGCCGGTGTCCTTGGCCACCACGCGTCCGCTTTCATCGGTCACCAGTTCATTGCGGCCCAGCACCACTTCCTTGACCCGCTCGTCCCCGCGGATCTCGATCGGTGAGGTACAGAACCGGAACACGATCCGTCGCCGACCCGGGCGGGCTTCGCGTCCGGCGTAGCCGCGCAGCACCTTGAGGTTCTGCTTGGGGGTTTTGCCGGCCGCCTCGGCGTCCTCGTCGGTGATATCGGCCAGATCGGCCGGGTCGACGATCACGTCGACGTCCTGCAGCCCCTTGAGGTCGCCCAACTCACGCAGCTCCAAGGTGGTGAATGTCGCCTGCAGGGGGCCGCGGCGCCCGATGATGACCACTTCCTCGACGCCGCACGGGTCCAGCACCTCCAACGCGTGATCGGCGATATCGGTGCTGCGCAACGCGTCGGGATCGGTGATCAGGATGCGGGCCACGTCCAGCGCGACGTTGCCGTTGCCGACCACGATGGCCCGGCCGCGGGACAGATCCGGCGCCATCGTCTGGTAGTGCGGGTGGGCGTTGTACCAGCCCACCAGCTCCACCGCGGCCACGCTGCCGGCCAGGTCTTCGCCGGGGATGCGCAGCGACTTGTCGGACTGGGCGCCCACCGCGTAGACCACCGCGTCGTAGCGTTCGGCCAGCTCGGCCGGCTGCACGTGGTCGCCGACCACGATGTTGCCGAAGAACCGGAACCGCGGATCGCGCGCCGTCTTTTCGAACTGGGCGCTGATCGATTTGATCTTCGGATGGTCGGGGGCGACGCCGGAGCGCACCAGACCCCACGGGGTGGGCAGCATCTCCAGCATGTCGACGTGCACGTCCGGTTCGTCCAGCTTGAGCAGTGACGCCGCCGCAAAATATCCCGACGGACCCGAGCCGACGATCGCTACGTGATAGGGCCGCATATAAGCCTTCTTTCGCGCCCGCGCCGCGCAAGGGGGCTGTCGCGCGTGGGGCACAGACGGGTACTCCCCGATGCTAAACGTTCGCCCGCGGCGGCCGCCGGTAACCTGGATAAACGTGGAACCCGACCGCCAAGCCGACATCGCCGCCCTGGACACCACTTTGACCACGGTGGAGCGAGTGCTCGACGTGGAGGGTCTGCGCAGCCGCATCGAGAAGCTCGAGCACGAGGCGTCCGACCCGAATCTGTGGGACGACCAGGCCAACGCGCAGCGGGTGACCAGCGAGTTGTCCCACGCCCAGGGCGAGCTGCGCCGGGTCGAAGACCTGCGCGGCCGCCTCGACGATCTGCCGGTGCTCTACGAGCTCGCGGCCGAAGAAGAGGGTGCGGCGGCCAGCGAGGCGCGGGCCGAGGCCGACGCCGACCTGGCGACGCTACGCGCCGACATCGCGGCCATGGAGGTCCGCACCCTGCTGTCCGGCGAGTACGACGAGCGCGAGGCGCTGGTCACCATCCGGTCCGGGGCCGGCGGGGTGGACGCCGCCGACTGGGCCGAGATGCTGATGCGGATGTACATCCGGTGGGCCGAGCAGCACAAGTATCCCGTCGAGGTGTTCGACACCTCCTACGCCGAAGAGGCCGGGATCAAAAGCGCGACGTTCGCCGTGCACGCCCCGTTCGGGTACGGCACCCTGTCCGTCGAGCAGGGCACCCACCGGCTGGTGCGGATCAGCCCGTTCGACAACCAGAGCCGCCGGCAGACCTCGTTCGCCGAAGTCGAGGTGCTGCCGGTGGTGGAGACCACCGACCACATCGACATCCCCGAGGGCGACGTCCGCGTCGACGTGTACCGCTCCAGCGGACCCGGCGGCCAGTCGGTCAACACCACCGACTCGGCGGTGCGGCTGACCCACATTCCCACCGGGATCGTGGTGACCTGCCAAAACGAGAAGTCCCAGCTGCAGAACAAGGTCGCCGCCATGCGGGTCCTGCAGGCAAAGCTGCTGGAACGCAAGCGATTAGAGGAACGCGCCGAACTCGACGCGCTCAAGGGCGACGGCGGCAGCTCGTGGGGCAACCAGATGCGCTCCTACGTGTTGCACCCCTATCAGATGGTCAAGGACCTGCGCACCGAATACGAGGTCGGCAACCCGGCGGCCGTGCTGGACGGCGACATCGACGGATTCCTGGAGGCGGGGATCCGGTGGCGCAACAGGCGCGATGACGACTGACACCAGCGTTCTCGCCATCTCGCTGGCGCAGCGCTGGCACGACTTCTGGCGTGGCGACATCGGCGAATGGATCATCGCCAAGGGCTTACGGATCGTGTTGCTGCTGATCGGGGCGGTGCTGGTGGCCCGGTTCATCACCTGGGCGGCGCAGAAAATCACCCGGCGACTCGAAGAGGGCTTCCAGACCGGGGACGCCCTGGTGCGGTCGGAGGCCTCCAAGCACCGCCAAGCGGTCGCGTCGGTGATCTCCTGGGTCGCGCTGGTCATGCTCGGCGTCGTCGTCGCCGTGCAGATCACCGACATCGTCAACATCTCGGTGGGGTCGTTGGTGGGGCCGGCCGCGGTGCTGGGCGGCGCGTTGGGTTTCGGCGCCCAAAAGCTGGTCCAAGACCTGCTCGCCGGGTTCTTCATCATCACCGAGAAGCAGTACGGCTTCGGTGATCTGGTGCAGCTGAGCATGGTGGGGGCGCCGACCGAAGCGCTCGGCACCGTCGAAGAGGTCACGCTGCGGGTGACCAAGCTGCGCACCCCCGACGGCGAGGTGTACAGCATCCCGAACGGCAACATCGTCCGATCGCTGAACCTGTCCAAGGACTGGGCGCGCGCCGTCGTCGACATCCCGATCCCCACCACCGCCGACCTCAGCCAGGTCAACGAGGTGCTGCATCAGGTCTGCGAGCACGCCATGGATGACGATGCGCCGCTGCGGGAGCTGCTGCTGGATCAGCCCGCCCTGATGGGCGTGGAAAGCATCGAGGTCGACACGGTCAACCTGCGGATGGTGGCCCGCACCCTGCCCGGCAAACAGTTCGAGGTGGGCCGACGGCTGCGGGTCCAAGTGGTGCGGGCGCTGGCCCGGGTCGGGGTGGTGACCGCCGGCGGGGTGACCCCCACCGTGGAGGCGCTGGCCCATCCGGCCGCGGCCGACAAAACGCAGAGGCCGGGGTAACGATGGTGAAGGTCACGTTGCCGAAGTTCAAGAGGAACGCCGACGGGGCGCGCGGCTGGCCGGCCTACCTGTTCGGCGGCCACGTGCGCACCTCCACCGTGGTGCTGATCGTCGCGTTTTTCCTGGTGTGGTGGGTGTACGACGCGTATCAGCCGCCGCCGAAACCCGCCCCGGCGCCGCAGGTGGTGCCGCCGGGCTTCATCCCGGATCCGAACTACACGTGGGTGCCGCGCAGCCGGTTGCAGCAGCCGCCGGCCACGGTCACCGAGACGGTGCGACCGTCGACGGTGACCGAGACCGTGACGCCGACCACAACCGCGCCGGAGACGACGTCCAGCGAGCCCCCGCCGCCGCCGTTCTGTCCGCCGTTTTGCCCGCCGTCCCCGGCGGAGCCGTCGCCGCCGGCCCCGCCGGGCGAGTCGGCCAGTCCGGCTCCCGGGCAATCGCCGGCGCCCGCCCCGCCGCCGGTTACCACCACGCCACCCCCGAGGTAGCCTGACCAGCTTCTGGGTGACTCACAGCTACACTGCGTGCCGTGATGATCACCCTCGACCATGTCAGTAAGCAGTACAAATCGTCGGCGCGTCCAGCGCTGGACAACGTCAACGTCAAAATCGACAAGGGTGAGTTCGTCTTCCTCATCGGGCCGTCCGGCTCGGGCAAGTCGACCTTCATGCGGCTGCTGTTGGGTGCGGAGACCCCCACCAGCGGCGACGTGCGGGTCTCCAAGTTCCACGTCAACAAGCTGTCCGGCCGCCACATCCCGCGGCTGCGGCAGGTGATCGGCTGCGTATTCCAGGATTTCCGGCTGCTGCAACAGAAAACGGTGTTCGCCAACGTCGCCTTCGCGCTGGAGGTGATCGGGAAGAAGCCCGAGATGATCAACCGGGTGGTGCCCGACGTGTTGGAGATGGTCGGGCTGTCCGGCAAAGCCAACCGGATGCCCGCCGAACTGTCCGGCGGTGAACAGCAGCGGGTCGCGATCGCGCGGGCCTTCGTCAACCGGCCGCTGGTGTTGTTGGCCGATGAGCCCACCGGGAACCTGGACCCCGAGACCAGCAAGGACATCATGGACCTGCTGGAACGCATCAACCGGACCGGGACCACCGTGCTGATGGCCACCCACGACCACCACATCGTCGACGCGATGCGACAACGGGTGGTGGAACTGTCGTTGGGCAGGCTGGTGCGAGATGAGCAGCGCGGCGTCTACGGAATGGATCGGTAAGTGCGTTTCAGCTTCCTGCTCAACGAAGTCATCACCGGTCTTCGTCGCAATGTCACCATGACGATCGCGATGATCCTGACCACCGCGATCTCGATCGGCCTGTTCGGCGGCGGGCTGCTGGTGATCCGGCTGGCCGACAACTCCCGCGCCATCTACCTGGACCGGGTCGAGTCGCAGGTGTTCTTACAGGGCGACGTCTCGGCCAACGACCCGACCTGCGATGCCGACCCGTGTAAGGCGCTGCGCGAAAAGATCGAGTCGCGGGCCGACGTGAAGTCGGTGCGCTACCTCAACAGCGAAGATGCCTACCAAGACGCGATCCGCAAGTTCCCGCAGTTCAAAGACGTGGCGAGCAAGGACACCTTCCCGTCGTCGTTCATCGTCAAGCTGGAACACCCCGACCAGCATCAAGAGTTCGACGCCGCGATGCAGGGTCAGCCCGGGGTGGACCGGGTGCTCAACCAAAAGGAGCTGATCGACCGGTTGTTCGCGGTCCTGGACGGCTTGAGCAACGCCGCGTTTGCGGTGGCCCTGGTGCAGGCGATCGGTGCGATCCTGTTGATCGCCAACATGGTTCAGGTCGCGGCGTATACCCGGCGCACCGAGGTCGGCATCATGCGGCTGGTCGGCGCCACCCGCTGGTACACCCAGCTGCCCTTCTTGGTGGAGGCGATGGTGGCGGCCACCGCCGGTGTCATCATCGCCATCTTCGGGTTGGCGTTGGTGCGGGCATTGTTCCTCGACAAGGCGTTGAGCCAGTTCTACAAGGCCAATTTGCTCGCCCCGATTGGTTACCTTGACATCCTCTACATTTCACCTTGGCTGCTGCTGGTCGGGGCGGTGATGGCCGGTGTGACCGCGTATGTGACGCTGCGTCTGTACGTACGGCGGTAGCCAGATGGCCAAAAAGTCCAGCGCCGAAAAGGCTTCCGGCAAGCAGGTGGTGGCCACCAATCGCAAGGCGCGGCACGACTATGCCATTGTGGAGGTGTTCGAAGCTGGTGTGGCCCTGGTCGGAACCGAGGTGAAAAGCTTGCGGGAAGGTCACGCCTCCCTGGTCGATGCGTTCGCCACCGTGGACGATGGCGAAGTGTGGTTGCGCAACCTGCACATTCCGGAGTATCACCACGGCACCTGGACCAACCATGCGCCGCGGCGTAACCGCAAGTTGCTGCTGCATCGCCGCCAGATCGACATGCTGGTGGGCAAGCTGCGCGACGGCAACCTGACGCTGGTTCCGCTGTCGGTGTATTTCCTGCACGGCAAGGTCAAAGTGGAGTTGGCGCTGGCGCGCGGTAAGCAGGCCCACGACAAGCGCCAGGACCTGGCCCGCCGGGACGCCCAGCGGGAGATCACCCGCGCGCTGGGCCGTCGAGCCAAGGGCATGAACTGATCGGCGCTCCCGCTGGGCCGGCGTTGGCGCTGGTCTCGGCGGCCAATTTCGGTGTCAGCGACTTCGTCGGCGGGCTCGCCTCGCGGCGGGTGGTGGCGCTGCGGGTGGTGCTGGTGTCCACCCCGGTCGCGATGGTGCTGCTGGGGGTGCTGGCCTTTGTCGAGGGCGGACCGATCACCGCCGAGGCGGTGATCTGGGGCGCGCTGGGCGGGGTTAGCCAGGCGCTCGGCATCTGGTGGTTTTACGCGGCGCTGGGGTCGGGTCCGATCGCGGTGGTGTCCCCGCTGTCGGCGGTGGTGGACGCGGCCGTCCCGGTCGGGGTCGGGGTGGCGTTGGGGGAGCGGCCGGGGCCGATGGCCACCTTCGGCATCGTGCTGGCGCTGGCCTCGGTGGTGCTGATCAGCCGGGAAGCCACCGACGAAGACGTCAAACCGCACCGGTTCACCCGGAGGGTGGCGTGGCTGACGATCGGGTCCGGGTTGGCGCTCGGGTTGAACTTCGTGTTCATCGATCAGACCCCGATGGAGTCGCGGCTGTGGCCGCTGCTGTTCGCGCGGGCGGCGGCGTCGGTGATGGTGGTCGCGGTGGCCGCGGTCAGCCGCAACCTGCACTTGCCGTCGGGCACCCCGCTGCGGTTGGCGCTGCTGGCCGCGCTGCTCGACACCGTCGCCAACGTCACCATGCTGTTGGCGCTGCACGTTGCCCTGCTGTCGCTGGCCAGCGTGCTGATCGCGCTGTACCCGGCCGCGACCGTGGTGCTGGCGATCGTGGTGCTGCGGGAACGGGTGCACCGCTGGCAGGTGGTGGGCATGGTGCTGGCCATGGTGGCGGTGGCGCTGATCACCATCCGGTGACTTGTCTTTTGTCGCCGAGAGTCGTCTTTTGTCGCCGAGATCGACGCTAGCGCGGACAATGTCGAGTGGACCTCTCGCCAGCGTCGATCTCGACGCCGTTACACCACGCCGGGCGGGAAGATAATGCGGTGGCATGTCGTTGCAGACCGCGTACCATGAAGAGTCCTGCCGAAGGTCGGCGGGGATGCGAGGGGCTGAACGGTTTCGACTTCGCGCATCGAATCAAGGGAAGCGTGCCGGTGCAGGCAAGAGACCACCGTAAGCGTCGTTGCAACCAATTAAGCGCCGATTCTCATCAGCGCGACTACGCCCTCGCTGCCTAAGCGACGGCTGGTCTGTCAGACCGGGAGCGCCCTCGGCCCGGACCCTGGCATCAGCTAGAGGGATCCACCGTTACGTCCGGTCGCGGGACGTAACGGGACAACCACAGCGACTGGGATCGTCATCTCGGCTAGTTCGCGTGACCGGGAGATCCGAGTAGAGGCACGGCGAACTGCGCACGGAGAAGCCTTGAGGGAATGCCGTAGGACCCGGGTTCGATTCCCGGCAGCTCCACCTATTCATGCAGGTCACGACAACAAAATACCAGCCGGAAACCTTATCCACACCACTATCCACAAACTCATCTGATACGGTGCCGGACATGGCATCGGTTCGCAGGCTCGACCGCAAAGACGGAACCACGACGTGGCAGGTCCGATACCGGATCGACGGCCGGGCGTCGGGGCTGACGTGGCCGACTGAGGACGACGCCAAGAAGTTCGCCGCCCTAGTCGACAGCGTCGGCGCCAAGCGGGCGCTGGAAGTGCACGGCTTGGACGACGGGCCCGCGCGTAAGCCGAAGGGCATCACGGTCGAGGAGTGGGTCAAGCACTACATCGACCACCTGCCGGGCCTCGACAAGCGCACCGCGGCCGACTACCGGACCTACCTGAAGAACGACATCGGCCCGGTGCTGGGCAAGATCCCGCTCGTCGATCTGTCACGTGACGACGTTGCCTCGTGGATCAACGCGATGGCCTGTTATGGCGCGTCGGGAAAGACCATCGCAAACAAGCACGGGAGCCTGCTATCGCCGGCGCTGGCCGCCGCGGTGACGGCCGGCAAGATCGCGGCCAACCCCGCCGCCGGGCTACGCATGCCGCGCACCGAGGCCGGCGAGATGCGGTTTCTCTCGCACGCCGAGTTCGACGCCATCTTGCGCGCGACCCCCGACTACTGGCGGCCGATGATGCGGTTTCTGGTCGCGTCCGGCGCCCGGCTCGGCGAAGCGACCGCGCTGCGGCCCTCCGACGTCAACCGCGGCGAGAACACGGTGCGGATCGCGCGGGCGTGGAAGCGTCACCCGGACGGCTACCGCATCGGCGCGCCCAAGACGGCCCGGTCCGTGCGAACGATCGACATGCCGGCCGACGTTCTCGACGACCTCAACTACAGCGGCGAGTGGCTGTTCACCAATTCCGGGCGTGGTGCGCGCAGTCGGGGTGGTGCCGTGCGCGCGGCGAACTTCCGGTCCAACGTCTGGTGGCCGGCCGTCGCCCGCGCCAAGGTCGCAGCGCCGCGGCCCCGGATTCACGACCTGCGCCACACCTGCGCATCGTGGATGATCGCGGCCGGCGTCCCGCTGCCGGTGATCCAGCGCCACCTGGGCCACGAGTCGATCAAGACGACATGTGATCGATATGGACACTTGGACCGGGAGGCGGGAAAGCGCGCCGCCGCGGCCATCGAGATGGCCCTAGGCGGGTAAGGGCGGATTGGTCGGCGCCGACCGACGTTCCATTCTTATTCAGGTTTTTCTCAGCCTATGGCGATCTTGTTCTTATCGATGTACGTTTGCGGAGAACTCCTCCCCAGCGGGGGGGGGGGGGGGGGGGGGGATATCTCTCATAGAGCAGGAAAACCATTGAGCACGAACATAATTCCGGGCGCCCCGGCGAGCCGGCCCAGCGAATTTCGCCAGCGCATCGCGGACCTCCTGGAGGCATTCGCGGCCGACTGTAGCTGCGGCGACACGGCCGACGACTGCGAACTGCTGCCGCACGTGCTCTGGGAGATCCGCCAAATCATGGCCGACATCCAACCGTCAGACCTCTTCCCGCACGAGGCGCTTGCGCTCCTAGCGGTGCTGGTACCGGCGCACGCTCGACGGCTGCGGGTCATCGCCGGCGGCCCAACCCGGCGCCCATCCCTGTCCATCGTCAGTGAGATTCCGGCGCCTGGCATCGGCGAGGCGGCGCCGTAACTCGTCGATCAGGTCGTCATTGCTGGCGTCGCGCAGCGCAACGCCGCCATCCGGGCCGCGGTCGGGGGGCCGGATCGCCGTGGGTTCGCCACCGTTGAGAACGGCGATCGCCGACCCCGGCTCCCATTGCAACGGGCCGTCGAGCTTGTTGAGCGTCGAGCCGCGCGGCCGGGGCGCGCTGGCGTCATCGTTTTCGATGCGGGACTGAACGACATCGGACGGTCCGCCGAGGTCCTGGACGGCTTTCTGACTCAGGTGTAGTTCGACGCGCCGCAGCCTCACTATCTGCCCGAGCCGCTGCCAGCGTGCCGCCTCTCCGTCGTTCATAGCTACATCATCCGGAAAATGTTCGGCAAACACAACCGATGTTCGGCTAACGACATAGTTGTAATTTGTTCGGCTGACCTGCGCTGACATCAAGATCGGTGCAGATCAGGACAACATTTGCCGAACAGATGCTTGTGTCCACCGCATGTTTGCCTTACATTGTGTTCATGCCAATCGGCGCCAAACATTCGAAGTCCATAGGCGAGGATCGGCCGCTTCGGACCCCGCCACACCTTCCGCTCAAGGCCCTCCGCGAGGTCACTGACACCACCCTCGAAGAGCTGGCCATCGGCATCGGCGAAATCCTCGACAGTACGCCCCCTAGCCGCGGAACCCTGTCGGCGATTGAGACCGGGCGTCGCGGTGCATCGCGCGAGCTGCTCAGCGCAATCGAAGAATTCTTCCACCTGAGCCCCGGCACCATCACCACCACCTACCGGCCGCGGCCGACTGCGCGACGGGTGGTCGCGTGATGAGCGCCGTCGAGCTATTCACCTACGCCGAGGACGACCTGCGGGCTGTTGTCATCGACGGAGAACCGTGGTTCGTCGCTGGCGACGTGGCCCGGATGCTCGGTTACCGCGACGCGCACAACATGGCGCGCCGCCTCGACGACGACGAAAAGGGTACTCGCTCACTGAGTACCCCTGGCGGACAACAGGTCGTCGGCATCATCAACGAGTCAGGTCTGTACACCGCGATCCTTGGGTCACAGATCGAGGGGGCGCAGCGCTTCAAGCGCTGGGTCACCCGCGAGGTTCTGCCCGCCATCCGGCGCACCGGCAGCTACGGCACGCGGCCCGCGCTCACCGGCGCCGAGCTCCTGGCCCACGCGGTTCTGGAAGCCCAGGCGATGCTGGCGGCCAAGGACGAGCGGATCGCCGAGCTGGAGCCCAAGGCCGAGGTCGCCGACAGGTTCCTGACCGCCGAAGGTGACCTGTCGGTGCGCGACGCCGCGCAGTCGCTCACCCGCGCCGGCATCCAGGTCGGCGAGCGCCGCCTGTTCTCGTGCCTGGAGAAACGGCAGAAGTGGATCGGCCGCGCGGGCGACGGGCGCTACCGCGTGTACCAGTCGGCCATCGACGCCGGCTACATGTCCGTGCTGCCGCAGTCGCACTACCACCCGCGCACCGGGGTTCTGGTAATCGACCCGCCGCAGCCAAGGGTGACGCCAAAGGGGTTGCAACGGTTGCTGTCTGCGTACAACCACGGGGCCGCGTGATGGGCGACTTCAAGAAGCGTGCCGAATCTTGGGAACTCCTGCTTGAACAGGGATTCGTCAACAAAGGGCTGACGACCGCCAACACGGCGTCGCCGCCGAGCGACGCCGTGCGCCGCGACGAGAGCGCGCTGCGTCGCTACATCGGCGCGCTTCTCGGCGAGATATTCAGGCTGAAGAATGCCGTTCGCGTCCCGTGCCCACGCCACCGCGTGGATGCGTGCTTTCGTTGCGGCGCGCCTATTTACCCTGCCGCCGTTGAAGTGCTGCGCGCGCTAGGTCCGATGGTTTCAACGCCTGATGCGGCTGTAGGTGCGGTGATGTGCACGGCTTGCGTCTCCGTATTGGAGGCGGCGTCCAGGTGACCCACAGCACCGTATGCTCCCAGTCTTTGATCAGCACGCCGAAGGCGAACTCCAGAACGTCGCCCGGACGCAGGAGTGCTGTCGTAGCGCAAACCTCTGGCTCCCAGCGTTCGGCGCGGCGGATATGCACAGCGACGCGGTGCGCGTTCCCGTCGCCGAAGTTCGACAGCTTGCATATCGCCTTGAAGCTGTCGCCCTGGCCGTTTGGGTGCGTCACTTCGCCGTCCAGCGTCCAGTCCGACTGGGGCCGAAACCACCACTCGCGACCGAAGGTGAACCCGGTTGCGCTCATCGAGATCGCTGCCGCAGCCCATGCAGAGACCGTGCCTATCTCCATCGCCGAAACCTACCGCAGCGGCCCAGGGGTTACCGCAGCCGCATAAAGAAAACCCCCGCCCAGGCAGGGGCGGGGGCCGAACAAAGGAGTATTCGTGACCAACTCTACCGCACGCCTGCGACACCGCACCATCCACGCCCGCACCGCACGCCGACTGCTCGCCTCCGTCGCGGCCGGTGCCATCCTGACCGGTACCGCGCTCGGGTGGGCCGGGCACGCGAACGCCGATCCGGACCCGCACGTGCCGAACATGGCCGGGGGCTACTGCCCAGGTGGCGGCCAGGGCTCGCCCATGTGGTTGGGCTACTGCGACGGCGTCCACTATCCGGACGGGAGTTATTGGCACACAATCCAATACGGGCTGCCATTGATCGGCCACCCCAACGGACTGCTGTCGCCGGGGATGCAGTGCGTGGTCGATGACGGTGGACCCATCCCGGTCGCGGCACCCGGCGGCGGGTGCGGTGGTGCGGCATGAACTACACCCTCCCCGAAGTCGCCCGAATCGCTTGCGAGGGCGCGGGCATCAAGGACCCCGAGCGCTGGCTGCTGACCCGCGTGCGTGCCGGGAAAGTGTCGGCGCGACGGATCACCCGCGGCAAATACGTCTTCACCCAAGAGCAGTTGGACGAGCTGCTGGCCAGCCTCGACACCAGCCGACAGCCGGAACCCGCCGCCGAACCCGACCCCGAGCCGGCACCGACCGGTCGACCGACCGCCGCCAGCCTGCGCCGACGACTCAGGAGTGCATCATGACCGACACCATCGCCCACGCCCTACGCCGCGTCGACGAGCTGGAGCAGCTATCCCAGCGTCTCGCGGCCGACAACGCGCACCTACGCGCCCAGCTCGACAACGCACTGACCGAGCGCGCGAACCTGGTCATCAAGAACCGGGCGCTCGTCACGGTGGTCGCCAAGCAAGAAGACGAGATCACCACCGCTGCCCAGGACTTCGACGCCGAGCGCGTTGTCTCGGCGGGACTCCAGGCTGAGCTTGATCGGCTGGCGTCGGACAACGCGACGTTGCGGGCTGAGCGCGACTACTGGCTAGCGCAGTACACGTCGGCGGTGTCCTCATGAGCAAGTTCTACCCACCGCAGCGGATGAACAAAAAGAACCGTGGGCGGCTGTATCGCGCGCAACTCGCGCTGGGCCGGATTGCCAGAACGCTGGACAACGATGACCTGTCTGACAGCGAAGCAATCGAGGTAATCGCGGACATCGTTACCGACTGGGAAGAACTGCGATACGGCGCGCGGGAGCCCTCTGAAGCGGAGGCGTCGTGACCGTCTTCCAAACGTTCCTCTACCGCGTAGCCCTTGGCCTGCTTGGCGTCTCGATCATCGGCAACGCCGTCGCATGGGCAACGAAGGGCAACGGCACCGACTGCGTGCTGCACATCCTCATGCTCGCGTCGCTGATGGCACTGACGGCGCTGCCGGTCCGCTACCGGCGGCAGATCGACGCGCACCGCTGCCCGGCGCCGGCCTCCCTCGATGACCTCTTCGCCGCCCAGGAGCGCGAATGGGGGCATGGCGGCTACGTGTACGACTACCCGGCAACGCTCGCGGACGGCACCGCGATCACGGGGCGTGCGCGATGACCCTCCTATCGGCCCTCACCGTCGCCATCAACCGTGCCTTCAACGCCATCGAGGGGTTGGCGTGGAAGCTCGGCCACGACTGGGACGTGCCGGCACAGACGCCGGAGGGTTGGGACGCGCAGACTTCCGCCGTTGGGGAATCGGCGGAAAGCCCGGAGCCGGTTGAGGTAACTCCCGGCTCCGGGCAACCAAGCTCCGATGAATGGGCCATAAATGACGGCGTCGTGATGGTTCCGGCCAGTTTTCTAAACAGCCTGCCGCCTGGACCCCCGCCCGATGTCGCTCTCGCCGAGGACGACGTGCACCGAGCTGTCGACGCTCAACTGGCTGGACGACTGCTCTTGCTAGCAGACGAACTGCATGAGTACGCCGCCAATTTGATTCCGGACACCAAGTAAGAAAACGGCCCCGCCGGGACGCATCCGGCGAGGCCATGACAAAGGAGAAACGATGTCAGAGACAACGATAACGCAGGGCTACGAATTGGTCGAGTCGCTGCTGCCCGTCGCCCGACGGTGCATCCGCGCGACCGCCACCGACGGTTACCCGATTGCGTCAGCACGCCAACAGGTCGCGGGCCACTGGATCGTCATCGCGAGCACGCCGACCGCCCCTAATGTCGCGGCGAAGTTCACCGGCGCGGACGATGCCCTGGAGTGGCTGAACTACATCGCGCGCTTGTACGTGCGGGCGGTGACCGCGTGAGCGTCACCGTCCGTAATCAGGCCCAACTGGACCAGGCCCTCGCCGATGAGGCCGACGTCATCTACATCAAATCGCCGGCCGCCGTGTGGTTGACCGTCACCGCGACGGGCTCCAGCAGCGTCACGGCGTGGGGCTCCAGCAGCGTCGTGGCGTGGGACTCCAGCAGCGTCGTGGCGACGAAATATGTTGTGGTACACTTGTGGTCGCAGCGCGTCACCCTCACCGGTGACGGCCATCTGATCGACATGACCGGAATCGACCTCGATGATCCGGTCCAGTGGTGCGAATACCACGGCGTCGCCGTCGAAGACGGCATTGCCCACGTGTACAAGGCGGTGGCCGGGGATTGGAAATCCGGCTACGGCACCGACTATTCGCCCGGCTCAACACCGGAGGCGCCGGACTGGTCCACCGAGCGCGCTTGCGGGGGTGGTCTACACTTCTGCGCGGCACCATCACTGGCGCTGACCTACCTGAACTCGCCGCGCCACGAGGCCCGATTCCTTCGCTGTGGCATGCGTCTGGACGAAATGGTGTGCCTGGGCGACAAGATTAAGGCCAAGCGCGTGGTGGTGGGCTGCGTCGAGGTTGATCGGCACGGCGACGTTGTCGGGGCGGTGACCGCATGAAGCTCCGTCGCATCTGGTCCCCGTCCGACGCCCGCAAGCTGGCCGACCACGCCCGCAAGTTCGCCGGACTCAAGGTCGTGAAAGCGCACACCGACGCGCGCACCGAGGATGACTTGGAGTTCGAACGTGACTTGGAGTACCTGCGGGATCTGGAGACCGCGGTCATGGCCGAGGCGCGGTCCGTGGTGCCGCGCCAGCCGCGTCACGCGATCGCGATCGCGCTGTTGCGGCTGGACGGCCTCGCCGGCAACTCCGACATGGACATCATTGCTGACCTTGACCACGCGATGGCCGAGTTCAAGGCGGTGATCTCATGAGCGACGCCGTTGCAATCGCGTGGCTCATCCTCGCCATCGCCCTGTGCGTCGGGCTGCCGATCTGGGAGGCGCTGGGATGAGCGATGTCGACTGGCTCGCGATCTCCTGGGTCTGTTCCGGAACCCCAATCGCCCTCACCGACGACGAGCGCCGAATGGCCGTGCGCCGCATGGTTCCGCGCATGGTCACGCGAGCCGAGGTAAGCCGCGACCTGAGCAGCGCGGATTGGCTTGCCCGTGGTCGCTTCACCGCCGAAGAGGTCGGCCGGCGCATCGGTGTCGGGGAACGGCAGGTGTACCGCATTCGTGACTCGTTACCCGCGGCCGACACCGACGAGTGCCCGGTGTGCCGCGAGCGCATCTGGGTCGTCGCGGGTGTTGCCGAGGAACACCCCGACAGGTTGCTCAACGAGTGTCCGATGAGCGGCCGAGAGATGCCGGTTCAGGTGGATCGCGTTGTGGCGCTGCTACATCGGATGGCCGAAGTGATCGAGAGAAGGAGGGCGGCGTGAAGCTGAACGAGGGATTGGTCGAGGCCGCGGCGCAAGCTGCGGTGGACTATAGCAACCCGCTCCCTTTATGGAAAGACATGTCGGATTCCACGCGAGAGCGCGCAATCGGGCAGGTGCGCGTCGCCATCGAGCACTACCTGACCAACCGGTCGCTGCCGGAACGGATGCGGGAGGCGGCCGACACGCTGCGCGAGATCGCGCGGAAGGTTGGATCTAGCGAGCCCGACCGCAGCTTCGAAATGACACCCTGGACGCTGGAGCACGACGCCGATCTATGGGAAGCCGAGGACCGCGCCGCGGTCGAGCGGGACAAGCTTGCCCAGGAGCTCGCCGCCGAAGTCTTCATGTTCACCGCCGAGGACAAGTTCGAATACGTCCTGCAAGCAGCGCAGAAGCTCATCGCGGACGGCTGGACGAAGGGCGGCGAGCGGTGATGGCCGCGGACTTGCTCAGCGCCTTCGGCGCCGGAATGGGTGGCTGCGTCCTGTTCCTCGCCGTGATCGGCATCTGCGATTGGCTGGAGGGCCGATGACTAATTGGACCGCCATCGACAACGCCGAGATACGCGACCGTGCACGCGATTACGCGCAGTCTCAGGAGTGGGAACGGCGAGACGCGCAACGACACCCAGGTGGATTCGCGACGTGCTACACGCACCTGTGGCAGCCACGGGGGAACGCAATGGAGTGTGCTCGCTGCGGGGAAAGGGAAGAACCGTGACTTACAGCGAAGTGGCGCATCTGCGCGAGCAGAACCACGTGCTTATGGAGGCGAACGCAGCCCTCATTAGGGCGCTGGAAAGCGTAGCCCGACAACTGGGTTGGATATCTGGACACAATAGCCGTCGTGCCGAGCAGGAGGGGCAAGCATGACCGAGATCCCCACCGAAGATGGCCAAGTCACCGGACTGCCGGACACGATCTACCACGCCGACCGACGTTCGCTGTCATCCTCCGGCGCGTCGATCCTGCTCAAGCCGGGCGGTCCAGCGCGGTTCCGCGAGCACATGGACAACCCTCCGAAGCCTAAGCGCCAGTACGATTTCGGGCACGCGGCGCACAAGTTCGTGCTCGGCGAAGGCGAGGAAATCGTTCCGGTCGACGCCGCGGACTGGCGCACCAAGGACGCCAAGGAGCAGCGCGACCAGGCGCATGCCGAGGGTAAGATTCCGCTCCTGCGATCCGAGGTCGACGTTGCGATGCGCATCGCAGACAGGGTGGCAATGCACCCGGTCGCGTGGGGTCTGTTCAGCGAGGGCCAAGCCGAGGTCTCGATGTATGTGACCGACCCGGAGACGGGTGTGCGACTGCGGGCGCGACCGGACTGGATGCAGGCCGGCGACCGGCTGACCATCGTGGACTTCAAGACGGCGGTCGACGGCGGCGCGCACCGGGACGTGTTCGAGCGCAAGGCGTTTGAATACAGTTACCACCTGCAGATGTCCTGGTACATCACCGTGGCGCAGCTGCTCGGCCACGAGTCGCCGGCGTTCCTGTTCGTGGTCGCCGAGAAATCACCGCCGTACCTGGTGAACGTGATCGAGCTTGACGCCGACTATTTCGCGCTCGGCCGTGACGCGATGCGCGAAGCCATCCGCATCTACCGCGACTGCACCGAGGCCGGGGAGTGGCCCGGATACGCGCCGATCATTCACAGCGCTTCACCGCCCGCGTGGGCGAAGACATCGCAGAGCATCAACGACCTATCGGAGGACATCGCATGACCAGCACCGACTACCGCCCGGTCGCCGCGCAACCCGACAAGAAGTCGCTGGCCGCGCTGATCGAGCAGATGAAACCCGAGATCGCCCGCGCGCTACCGAAGCACATGACCAGCGACCGAATGGCGCGCATCGCCACGACCGTGCTTCGCCAGACTCCAGCGCTCGGCCGGTGCACGCCCGAATCGTTCCTCGGGGCGCTGATGACCGCCAGTCAACTAGGCCTGGAGCCGGGGCCGCTCGGCGAGGCGTATCTGGTGCCTTATGGAAACACCTGCACGTTCATCCCCGGCTACCGCGGTCTGGTGAAGTTGGCACGCAACAGCGGCCAGGTGCTCGACCTGTGGGCCGAAATCGCCTACGAGAACGACACGTTCACCTACACCCTGGGGCTGCATCGCGACATTCAGCACGAGGTCAGCCCCTGCGAGCGCGGCAAGCCCACGCACGTCTACGCCGCGGCTCAACTGCGTGACGGCGGCACACCATTCGTGGTGATGACGGTCGCCGAGGTCGAGGCCATCCGCAGTCGGTCCAAGGCCGGCAAGAATGGCCCGTGGGTCACCGACTGGAATGCGATGGCCAAGAAAACGGTCGTCAAGCAGCTCGCCAAGTGGCTGCCACTGTCATCGGAGTTCTCGACCGCCGCCGCGCTGGACGGATCGGTGCGCACCGAGGTAGACGCCGAACTGATCGACCTGGCGCCCGACTTCATCGAGGGCGAAGTGGCCGACGAGATGCCAACCGAGGCGACCGAATGACCACCCGCGAAGTCCTCACCCACGCCCTGGCCGTCATTCGCGCCGAGGGCAAGGACATCCGGTCCGCGATCATGAACGCCGCCGACCGGCACCTTGAGACCACCGCGGCGCAGTACCGGGCGTACGGGGACGCTCGGGATGCGGTCGCGAAGGCGCTCGGGTCGCCGCTCGGCGGAATAACCAGCTGGGAAACCCGACCCGGCCGCACCAAGGCCGACGTCGAGGCGTTAATGGAGCGGGCGATTGAGGGCATCGTGAAGGACATCGACACCCTGGCCGCCATCCACCGCGGTGGCGTGCTCGGCATCCTGTCCGCTGCCGACCAGGCCACCGCAGTCAAGCAGCTGGCCGAACGGCAGGACGCCGCGCTGGCCGAGATTCGGGAACTGCACAAGCGGTGTGAGTGCGGGGTCTGGCACTGCAACGGGTGCACGTGCGGTGCCCTGACGTATCCATGCGAGACCGTCGCCATTCTGGAACGGCACGGGCTGTGCTGACGATCACCGACTTGTTCTGCGGCGCTGGCGGCTCATCCACGGGCGCAATCATGGTCCCCGGAGTTCAGGTCCGGGTCGCGTCGAACCATTGTGACATGCGGGGAATGGGAGCCGGTGCGGTGAGCGGCGTCAAGCGACGGATGGCCGAAGTGCTGCGGGAGCACCGACAACTCGACGAGTACGGCTATTCCGTCGATGAATGCTCTTGTGGCTGGAGTCAGTGCGATGACGATGACGACTGCTACTGGCGTGAACACATCGCCTCGGTGCTGGTGGCCGAGCTGGGACTGGAGCGTGTTTGACGTCTCGCCGACGTCGACAACGTCCTATCCGCGAGCACCGAAAGCGCGAGCGCGCCACCGCTTCGCAAGCACGTACCACCGGGGCTCGATATCCAGACGCGCTACGTCACCGCCTGGGAGGCACCGTGGCCGACATCGTTGACCGCGCAAAGGAACTGCTCGCCGCGACTAGTGCATGGCCGTCGGCGCATCTCGACGTCATGGCCGAACTCGTCGCCGAGGTCGAGCGGGCACGCGAAGCCGAACACGACCCCGGCAGGTGCTTCCACTGCACCCGCTGCGCGGACGCCGACGACAGCCAACAGGACGCGCTACGTGACGAGATAGAACGGCTGCGGCTGTCGCGTGAGAACGCACTCGCGGAGGAACGGCGACTGCGCGAGCTATGTCACGCACAGTTCTATCTACGCGAGGACGTTCAGGCCGAACGAGACGCGGCCCTGGCTGAACTAGACCGGCTGCGCCCCCGCCGGATCGAGACGGTTGAGGAACTGGACGCGCTGCCGGGCGAGACGCTGGTCGAGCACGACGGCCGGGTCTACCGAAACCGCGCGTTCTGCGGTTGCTGGCAGGAAGTCAGCGGTCACCAATACGACCGCGACGCCGAGGACGTCTTGCCCGCGCTGCTGGTGTGGACACCGGAGGGGGACTGATGGCCGACAAAACCGGCATCGAATGGACCGACGCCACCTGGAACCCGGTCACTGGCTGCAACGAGGTATCGCCGGGCTGTGATCACTGCTACGCCAAGACGTTCGCCGAACGCTGGCGCGGCACACCGGGCCACTACTTCGAGCACGGATTCGAGGTGCAGCTGCGGCCCGACAAGCTCGACTTGCCGCTGCGGTGGAGCCGCCCGCGCCGGATCTTCGTGAACTCGATGAGCGACCTGTTCCACGATGCGGTGCAGTCCGACTACATCGCGGACGTGTTCGCCATCATGGCGATGGCGCCGCAGCACACGTTCCAGGTGCTCACGAAGCGCCACGCGCGCATGCAGTCGCTACTGAAGTCGGCGGCGTTCCAGTCGGCAGTGAGCGACGCGATCCTGGCGTACGACGACGGCCAGCCGGTGCGCGTATTCCCCGGCGCGGATTGGCCGCTGCCGAACGTCTGGCTTGGTGTCAGCACCGAGGACCAGAAGTGGGCCGACATCCGCATCCCCGCGTTGCTCGGCACCCCGGCCGCGGTGCGGTGGATCAGCGCCGAGCCGCTGCTTGGGCCGATCGACTTGGCCAGTGGTGGCTATCTGGCGCCCGATGAGTTCGATCGGAATGGAATCGACTGGGTCGTTGTCGGCGGCGAATCCGGCCGCGGCGCAAGGCCCATGCACCCCGAATGGGCGCGTTCGCTCCGCGATCAGTGCGTCGCCGCAGGTGTGCCATTCCTGTTCAAGCAGTGGGGGGAGTGGACGCCAGGGGACCACCGCAACCCCCAGCTCGATGGCCAAGTCCCTGTCCCGTTTCGACCCGAATGCCCGGACCCTTACCCGCTCGGCTGGGTACGTCGCGTCGGCAAGAAGGCGGCCGGGCGCACGCTCGACGGCCGCACCTGGGACCAGTACCCCGCATGACGCCGGCCACCGCGGAGCAGAACGCCCGCTACCGCGCGACACCGCGGCGCTGCATCGGCTGCGGCGGCAAGCCATCGGCCGGGCGCCCGCGGTGCGCCGAATGCCACCAGGAACTGATCGAGGCGAGGAACGAAGGGAGAACGGCGTAGTGCGTATCCGATCCACCAAGCCCGAGTTCTGGCGGTCCGAACGAATCGCGTCCGTCGATTGGGAGGACCGCCTTGTCCTCAAAGGCCTGGAGTCCTACGTCGATGACAACGGCGTCGGCAAAGATGACATCGCCCTGATCGTCGGCGATCTGTTCCAGCGTGACCTCGTTCGCGAACCTTCGCGAACCCTCGCGAGGTTGTCCGAAGCCATTTCCCGGCTTCATCTGGCCGGTTTGGTGTGGCGATACGAGGCCAAGGGCACCAATCTGCTCTACGTCTCGTTCTGGGAGTCGATTCAACGTGTCGACAAGCCGCAAGCGGGGCGTTTCCCCAGGCCAGACGGCACGATGAACTACAAAGACTCCGAAATTCGCGAGTGCCTCGCGAATCCTCGCGAAGCCTCGCGAACCTTCGCGCCTGGAACAGGGGAACAGGGGAACAGGGGAACAGGGGAAATCTCTGGTCCCTTACGTACGGAACCACACAGCGCGCCGCCGCCGACCGCCGCCGAATCCGCGACACCCGGAGCCGAACTCGTCCGCGAGCACATCGACCGTAACCACCCCGCCGCCACCAAGACCGCGCTACGCATCCAAGCAAGCGAACTGCTCAACACCGGCACCGACCGCGAAGTCGTCGCAGCCGCCCTGCAGCTGTGGAACGACAAGCCCAGCGTCGGCAACGGCCGGACCATCCTCGCGTCGCTGTGCTCCGAAGTCATCAAGTCCCGAGCCGCACCGGCCGCCAACGGTCGCCGCGTCGCAGCCTCCGATGCCGCGTTCGCTCAAGCGCAGGCGCTCAAAGCCAGCAACGGCACCCGATTGGAGATCGAGTCATGAACCGCAACGACGTGATCGACGTCCTGTCCGTCGTGGCCGCCGCGACTCGGCGCACAGTCGGCAAAACCGACGTCGAAATCTGGCTCGGCATCATCGGCGACGACGACAAGCAGCTGGCGTTGCGGGCCGTCCGTGAGCACCTGCGCGACTGCCCCGGCGTCTGGCTGGAGCCGGGCCACGTCCACCAACGGGTGCGCGCCATCCGCCGCGATGAACTCGAACGCGAGCCCGACGCCGACCGCGAGGCCCGGCAGGCCGCGCTCGACGGACGGTTCGCCGACCAGGTGCGCGAACTCGCCGAGTCCAAGGCGCTCCCGAAATTCGAGCGACCGTCCAAACGCCACGACGGCCCGAACCCGCTGTCCGTGTCGTGCCCGTTCTGCCGAGCCCGCATCGGCCGGCCGTGCACCATCGGGAGCCTGCCCGGCGTCCAGCGCGGTGACACCCGCAGCACGCCGCACCCGAGCCGCATCGAAGCCGTGACGGAGGCACTGTGACCGACTGGAGATCCCGCGCGGCCTGCCTTGGCCATGACCCCGACCTATGGTTCCCGCAGCCGTCCGAGCGGCCGCACGAGGCCATCGCGATCTGCCGCACCTGCCCGGTCATCGCCGAGTGTGCCGACTTCGCACGCCGGACGGTGCAGCTGCACGGCGTCTGGGGTGGTCGCGCTCGGCACAAGCTCACCAACGAGCGCGTCGGCCGGCCAGTCGGCAGGCTCAAGCCGATCGAGCACGGGACCTACAACGGCTACCACGCGCACTACCGCCGCGGCGAGGAAGCGTGCGATCCGTGCAAGCGCGCCAACACCCAGCGCTCGCGACGCCTCAATGCTGCCGCCCAGCGTCCACGCAGAGCGACGAGTGACCCGCGGCCGGTGTCACTTGATGGGTGGGACCAATTCGAGACGGGAGAATCGCTGTGAGCGCACCGACGCCAGCCGAGCTAGCCAACACGGACCAGTTCGCCGCGCACTGGCAGCAGCTGCATGCCGAAGCCGTGGCCGAGATTCGCGAGGCCATCCGCGGTGGCGATCCGACGGTCACCATGTGCATGCTCGCCGACAGCTTCCGGCGATTGGTCCACTGCTGCCCGGATTGCGCGACGCGGGTCGCGTACGGGCTGGCGGCGTTGATCAGCGAGGCGAAGGGGGAGGCACGCGCGTGACCTGCACCGTCTGCACTGCGAAAACCGACCTGTTCCTGTGTGGTCGCTGCAAAGGCGAACTCCGCAGCACCCTCTCCGGACTTGTGCGCGGCCCTGCGTACACGAACGGCCACTACGGTGCCGGAGGGCTCGCATTCCTGTTGCAGGCCGCCCACGGGCAAACCAGGCTCGGGGAATCGGCACGCAGGAGCACCGACAAGGGCTCGCCGATGTTGTGCAACCTGCGTGCGAGTGAGCTGTTGGCCAACGTGAGCAACTTCCTGTCGACGTGGATCAGGGACATCTGCGAGACACGCGGGGTCGAGATACCGGAGTTCAGGCCGACGCCGGGCGAACCGGACGAGCCGACGCCGACGAAACCAGCGCCGTGGCTCGACGCCGCAGCGGTCTACGTGGCGGCGGGGAGTCCTGGCGAGTACTGCGGGGAATGCTGGAGCTACCACCGAGGGGAGTGTCTGTGAAGCTGAAGGTGTACAAGTCAGCTGGCCGCTGGAACGTTTACTGCCAAGCCACAGCCGTGTGGGTGACCTTCCCCGACTGGCGGTCTGCCATCCGGTACGCATTCAACGAGGCGTGGTATCAGCGCGTCGACTACGGGCCGCGGTGGCGCCAGCTCGTGCTCGGTGGGCGCCCATGAACGCCGACACGTCCGTGATCGACATGGCCGCATGGCTGCTCAAGCACGTCGACGCCATCGCGCTACACCCGGCCGCCGACGAGTTCCTGGACGAGCTGAAACAGCGGGTTGGCGAGATCGAGCGGATGATCAACCGGCCGGCGCCATACCGCGATCTGGGGACGTGTCCGACAGTGTTGGCCGATGGCTACGGGCAGCGCGTGTGCCTACACCCGCTCACGGCGAAGATGGGCCAGACCGACATCCAATGCGCCGGCTGCGGCACGCCGTGGAATGTGGAGAAGCTGATCCGGTTCCGTGTCGACGAGGCCGATGACACGCCGTTCACGCAGCGCCAGATCCTCGACATCATGGCGCAGATCGGCGAGCCGATCCCGATGAGCACCTGGCGCACCTGGAGGGTCGCCGGCAAGCTGATCGAGCGCCAGGAGTGGTATGTCGCCGAGCCGAAATACCGGCTTCGAGATGTGCGGGAGCTGCGGGAGAAACACGGAGCGCACCGGGTGAAGCGGCAAGCGAAAAGCTGACGTATCGCACGATTATCGGTGAAGGGAAAACCATGTTCGATGACATCAACGACGCCAATGAGCTGATCGGCGTGGCAGTCGGCGCAGGCTCTACGTGCTGGGCAAACCTGCCGGGGGCAGCCGAGTTCGATTCGCTCAGGGCATCCGAGATTGCGGACGCGGCCTACGCGCGGTTGCGGGTCATCCTGGCAGATCACTTCGCCACGACCTGACGTAAGGCAATGTTATGAGCACTTCCGACAGGGCATTCAGCTGGTCGCACACCGTGCGCGACACGTCGATGCTGCTTATTCAGTGTCCGTGCGGGATCGCGCACACCGTCGACAATGTGCGACCTGGCGGACTGTCCTTGGTCGACTGCTGCTGCGGCCGGACGTGTGAGATCAGGCACTGATGACACGCGAAAGCCGCTGACCATGACAAACGATGATCGGTGCCGTATTCTCGACGCCAATACGTCAGCGACCGCTTTTGTCTGCTGGCGTTTTTTCATGCCTCCACGCAGGAGTTCTGATGACACGCGATGACGTCCGCGGCCATCTTCATCACATGCCCGTCGTCGGCACGCCGGCGCCCGAAGGCGAAACCCGCGCGATGGTCGTCTTCGATGCGACCGGCCGGAAGATCGCAGCGAGTCCGCACGTCAAGATCGAGCAGACCGAGCACACCGTCTCGCGTCGCGGAGTGGTGACGACCACCCTGAAGATCACGCCGATCAAGCCACCGAAAGGCGACTGATGTTCATCAAGGCCCCCACCGACACGCTCGACTACATGTGGGACTGGTCCGAATGGCTGGCCAGCACCAACGGTGACACGATCGCGTCGGTGGCCTGGACCGCGTCGTCAGGCATCACGCTGGAAACGAGCCCTGCGACGTCGAGCACCGCGACTACGGCGACCGCATGGATCGGCGGCGGTACCGTCGCCACCACCTACACGCTCACCTGCCAGATCACCACGGTCGCGGGCCGCGTCGCGCAGAACACGCAAGACATCAACGTGGTTGACCTATGAGCAGCCCCGAGCTGACGACGCCCTCGGAGCGCACCTGCTACGTCGTGGCCGACAACCGGACGGTCACCGTCCCGGCCAACGATCGCGTCATCGTAGTTCCCGACGACGAGTAGCCATGGCGAAATCAGCGCAGCCCGAGAAGCCGTTCGCCCTGATCAACGATCGGGAAACGCTCAAGCTCCTCGTGGACAACATCCACAACCTCGAATACCCGCTCGTGGGCACGACCCAGTGGATCAAGCTCCCGTACTTCCAGGACCGCCTGAGCGGCAACGCGGCCGGCGTCAACGAGGTCAAGCGCCGGTTCTGCGAGGCCATCGTGCTGCTGCTGGAGAAGAACGGCCGACTCAAGACCGAGTCACCGCTGAGGCGAAAGCGGCGTCGTGCCGACGATTAGCGGGCCCGATGCGATGCGTCTGTACATCGATGAGCTGATCGTTCCGCTGCTGCGACGTGTCGGGCTCCGGGTCAAGGTCAAGCGCGAGAAGGCGCAGACGGTGCTGACGATCAAGCTCGGCCGTGCCGAATAGGGCGCCGTCTCCCTGCACGATATGTGGCGCGCTGGCCGTTGACCGTGGCCGCTGTGAGCGCCACAAGCGCGGCAACGCACACCAGCGTGGGTACGACCACCGGCACAAGGAATTGCGTGGTACCTGGGCGCCTCTGGTGGCCGCTGGGACGGTGCGCTGTGCACGGTGTGGTGAGCTAATCGACCCGGACGACGCATGGGACCTCGGGCATGATGACAACGACCGCAGCAAGCACAATGGGCCCGAGCACGCGGACTGCAACAGGTCGGCTGCGAGGCGTCGCCAGCTCGGCAAGTAGGCCGGTTCTAGCAATGTTTGCTGTGGGCATAGGCGCTGGTCATATCACCCGGTAGAGGATAGTCAGCTAATCGAATGAGCGTGCGAGCTTTCGGGACCACCGTTTGCTAGACGGTCACCTTCGGATGTTTGCTGGAAACGTAAGCTCAGGTCACGGGCTCGTTAGCTGGGCATCGATCGGCCAAACGTGTCAGCTAACTATTAGCCAACCGTATCGTCGCAGGTCAAAGCACATGCGAGCAGTTGCAAGCGGTGTTTGCGCAGATCAGGGGGGGTATCAAAATCCCTGCAGCAATCAAGATCAGGCGACCCCCCCTACCCCCCACGCGGTTGCTACACGTTTTCGCGTTTTCCCACAGCAAACTTAGCTGGGACGGCATAACCGCAGGTCGCAGTCCTTTGTGACTTTGCTACGCGCCAACTTGGCTGCTAACGTACTGACATCGAACGATCGTTCGAAATTAGCTGGTATCACCGATGGCCGTGCCGTGATCGGGCGGCGGCCGAGCAAATCGACCCAGCTAACTCGACATATTCGCAGCTCAGAGCGTTATTGGACCTGCGCGATCTTGAGTTGTGCGCACACCTGTTCGAGTAAATCCACTCGTGACGTGTTAGCTGACGCTGATGGGCGCCGAAAAACGCTGCAACGCCGAATTTGCTCGCTTCCCCGTGCGGAAGAGCAAACAAGGGAATAACCGCAGGTAAACGCACTGGGATGCCCGACGAGAGGTCGACAGCAACGTAGCTGGACTTTAGGTCCAGTTAACAACTCAGAGTCTAACGTCCGTTTGCTGGAAATCGGGAGCCCAACCCTAAAATGAGCGCAGCCACCTGCTCACCCCGAAAATCTCGCGACGTCGTATGCGAGACCCGTCGATGCTACGGCGTACCGCGCGGTCGGGCCAAGCTTTGCGACCTATGCCTAGACGCACTTGCCGAATCAGGCATAAAGATCTCGCGCGGTGAACGAAACTCCGTGTGTCGAAATCACAAGTGCTCGCGCAAGGTTGGCAAGTACCAGCGCTATTGCTCGGACGAGTGCGCGGGCCGGTTGGTCGTATCGTGCAAACGATGTGGTTCTGAGTTCGTCGTTACCAAAGACAAAAAGACGTTCTGCAGTCGCGCGTGCACAGGTGCCAGCCGTCGCAAGGGTCATCCTGCCAAGCCGCGTAGCGAATCCGATCTGACCCGCGCGCAACGATTCGGCGTCGAGTACGAACCGATCAGCCGGCGCAAGGTCTACGAGCGCGACAACTGGACGTGCGGTGTCTGCGGCGATCCGGTAGACCGCGCGCTGAAATATCCCGATCCAATGGCAGCAAGCCTCGATCACATCAAGCCGCTGTCGTTGGGCGGCCCACATCTCTACAGCAACGTCCAGTGCGCGCACTGGCAGTGCAACATCGAGAAGAGCGATAGGTACGAACATGGGCAAGCGTGGACCGGCCCCTCGGCCGTCGCATCTTAAGGCCCTCGAAGGAGCCTGGGAAGGCCGCCTGAACCGCAACGAGGCCATCCCCGAGGACGCCCCGATCGCACCCCCGGTCACCCTCCCCGCGGACGCCCAAGCCGTCTGGGACCGTCTCGCCCCGGACATGGTCGCCAAGAAGGTCCTGACCGCCTGGGACGTCGACGCCTTCGCCGAGTTCTGCCGGTCGGTGGCCCTCTACAACCGCGCGGCGGCCGAAGTTGAGCGCGTCGACCTGGTCTCTGAGGGCTACAACGGCAACCCGGTCGTCAACCCGGCCATCCGGGTCATGAAAACGGCATCGGACATGATGCGCGCGACCGGATCTCGCTTCGGCCTGACGCCGGGGGACCGCGCGGCACTGAAGGTGGAGCAAGGTGGACCCGCAAAGTCGGGAGCCGAACGACTCCTCTCCTGAGCTTCCGCCGTGCGGCCGGGTTAACCACGGTCCTGACGGAACGCCCACGGAGTGCACCGAGCGCGGCGACCACTTCTGCGTGCCACGGGCCGATCACGTGGTGCAGTTCTTCGAGGAGCTGCTTGTCCACGTCAAGGGCAAGCACGCCCGCAAGCGGTTCCTATTGCGGGCATGGCAGTCCGAGGAGATCCTGCGCCCGCTGTTCGGCCGCGTGGTGTGGTCCACCGAGCACGAGGCGTACGTCCGGCAGTACCGGATCGCCTACATCGAGATGGCCCGCAAGAACGGCAAGTCGGCATTGCTCGCCGGAATCGCCCTTTACCTGCTATTCGGTGACGGCGAGTACAGCGCGGAAGTGTTCGGTATCGCGAAGGACCGCCGCCAGGCGTCGCTGGTGTTCGACGTCGCGACTCAGATGACGCTGCTGTCGCCAATCCTGTCGCGCGCCGGCAAGCCGGTGAAGTCGACCAAGCGCATCGTGCGCGCCGACACCAACAGCGTCTATCAGGTCATCGCCTCGGATGCCGCTTCGGCGCTGGGCTCGAACCCGTCTGGCGTCATCGCTGACGAGATCCTGGCGTGGCCCAAGAGCGACATGTGGGATGCACTGCGCTCCGGCATGGGCTCGGCGGACAGGATGCAGCCGCTCATGGTTGCGGCCACCACCGCGCCGGCCGATGACTCGTCGTTCGGCGCCGACCTGCACAAGGAAATGCAACGGGTCGCCGACAATCCAGAGCGCACCCCGCACGTGTTCGCGTGGATTCGCAACCTGCCGCGCGACGCCGATATCTGGGACGAGAAGAACTGGAGCGTCCCCAACCCGGCGCTGGGCGACTTCCTGTTGCTGTCCGAAATGCGCAAGATGGCCCTTGAGGCCAGGAACGATCCGGCCCGCGAGTTGTCGTTCCGTCGCTTCCAGCTCAACCAGATCATCGGGTCGACCATCCAGTGGATGCCGATGAACCTGTGGGACGACGCTGCAGGGACCGTGTTTCAGAACTCCGCGGCGACCCTGGACGCGTTCGCCGGCCGTGAGTGCTGGTTTGGCCTGGACCTCGCGGCGTTGCAGGACCTCACGGCCATGTGCTACCTGTTCCCCGACGGCGACGCGTGCGACGTCGTCTGGCGGTTCTGGGCGCCGGCCGCCGCGGTCAAGAAGCTCGACAAGGCGCATGACCGCAAGTTCACGCGCTGGGCCGAGGATGGCTGGCTGACAGTCACCGACGGAGATGTGCTGGACTTCCAGCGCGTCTACGCCGACGTCGAGACCGACGCCAACCGCTACGTGATCCTCGGCGGCGACGGCGACCGCTACTCGATGTACCCGGTGATCCAGGAGATCGAGTCCCGGACCTACATCGAACAGATCTTCGTCTACGCCAACGACTTCATCCACATGTCCACCGGCATGCACCGGGTGTTCGATCTGGTCACCGAGGGCAAGTTCCGCCACCACGGCAACCCGGTGGCGCGGTTCTGCTTCGAATCGTGCGACGCCCGGATGTCGACGGCCGACCCGGACCTGATCCGGCCCGACAAGATCGACCGGGCAACCAATCCCAAGCGGATCGACGCGGTCCCGGCCGCGATCATGGCCGTCAACGCGTGGCTGACGCGCGGCAACGACGCCTACAGCGTGTACCAGGACAACGACCTGCTTGTTCTCTAGGGAGACCGAATCTTGTTCGCACGTAACCCGCTCAAGCGCGCGCTGCGGCGCCGGTTCGCGGTCACTCTGCGCGGCAATGAGGGTGTGTTCTCGGGATTCCTGACCGAGTTCGATGACCGGGTGCTGGTGCTGGAGCAATGCGAGACGGTGCCCACCACCCCCGGCGAGACGCCCAACAAGATCATCGGCCGCGTGTTCGTCGATCGCGAGAACGTCGCCTACGTGCAGGAGCTGACGTGATCCTCGCGAATGGCATGAGCCAGCCGATCGCCCCCCAGGCGTTCGCCGAGACCGCCCCGCTGTTCTTCGACGGCTATTTCGTCGGGTCGCAGGGCGTCCAGCTCGAGACGCGGTTCGCCACCTACGCGCAGCTGTACGCCTCGCAGCCGTGCATCGCGACCGTGGTGGACAAGATCACGGCCGGCATCGCGCGTCTGGGCGTCAACGTCTGGGACATCACGCCCGACACCGGCAACGTCCTGCAACTCGACACCCCGTACGCGCGCCTGATGGCCAATCCCGGCGTGACGCTGGACCCCTACAGCTTCTGGCAATGGCTGGTCTCGACGTTCGAGATCTACGGCGAGGCGTTTCTACTCAAGGTCAAGGACGGAAACGCCGGCACGCGCCCGTCGGTGATCGGCGGCAAGCATGTCGACCTGAACACCAACGACGGTCGCACGGTCGGGTTCATCCCGATGCACCCGGCGATGACGCAGACATTCCGCGATCAGTACGGCGACGTCGCGTATTGGTTCATGGGCCAGCCCAACGAGCTGATGAGCCAGGACATGGTTGTGCCGTTCCTGCGGTACAACCCGAACATGACCCAGCGCGGCATGAGCCGCATGGAGCCGCTGCGCTCGACGCTGATGAACGAGGACTCGGCCCGGCGCGCTGTGCAGGCCATGTTCAAGAACATGGGCCGTCCTGGCGGCTTCATCTCCGTCAAGGGCAAGCTGGACCCCGAGGCCAAGCGTCGGCTGCGTGAGCAGTGGAATCAGCTCTACGCCGGTAGCGAAAACGTCGGCAGCACAGCGGTTCTGGAGAACGAGTCCACATTCCAGGCGATGCAGCTCAACTCCGAAGAGATGCAGTACATCGAGTCGCGGCGACTCAACCGCGAGGAAGTGTGCATGGTCTACGACGTGCCGCCGCCGGTGGTGCACATCCTCGACCACGCGACGTTCAGCAACATCACCGAGCAGATGCGCTCGATGTACCGCGACACCATGGCGCCGCGCCTGGAGTTCTACGAGTCGGTGTTCAACGCCTACGTCGGCCGCGAGTTCGGCGATGACGAGAAGATGCGTTTCGACGTGGCCGAAGTGATGCGCGGCGACTTCGAGGCACGCGCCGACGGCTGGTCCAAACTCGTGCAGACCGGCATCGCCAAGCCGAGCGAGGCGCGTCCGTACTTCGACCTGGGCGACGCGGGCCCGGCGGCCGACAAGCTCTACGCGCAGCAGCAGTTGCAACCCCTCGGTGCGGCACCGGCAGCCGGCGCACTTCCTCCGGGGCAGTCCGACGACGGCGAAGAGGTCCAGTCGTCGGGACGCGGGGGCGGCGGCTCCCCGGCGGCGCAGAAGTACCTGCGTGCGCTCGGCGGACGGATCGGCAGTGGCCAGTCGCTTGAGCACGCAGCCCGCGCACTGCTTGAAGCGAACCCGCGCGACGAAGCCGAGATCGCGCAGGCGTGCGTGAAGGTTCTGGAAAGGAACGGCTCTCGATGAACGTCACGATGAAGTCCGCCGACGTGCGGCCGGTCGACTCGGCCCATCCCAATGGGGAGTTCGACGTCATCCTATCGACCAAGGCGCGCGACCGCGACGGAGACGAACTGCAGCCCGACGAGTGGAAAACCCCGCTGCCGGAACACATCACCTTCGACTCTGACCATGGCATGAGCGTGGCCACTACCGTCGGCAGCGGCCGGCCCTTCATCAACGATGACGGTCAGCTCCAGGTCCGGGGCACCTACGCGTCCACCCCGCATGCGCAGAATGTGCGCGCCCTGGTCAACGAGGGCCATATTCGCACGGTCTCGGTGTCCTACATGACCCGCAAGTCCACCAAGGGCGCCGGTGCCGAGCGTGAGCTTCTGAACGGCGCTTTCGTGGCCATCCCAGCGAACCCCGAGGCCGTCGTGCTGTCTTCCAAGGCCGCGCGCAGCCATGACCCGAAGTTCCCCTATGGCCGCGACGTGCACTACGCCGACCCCGGATTCCGTGACGGCGTGCACCGTTACCCGCTGCGTGACCGCGAAGAGGTCGACGCCGCCTGGGACTACTTCCACCACGCAGCCGACCGCGACAAGTACACCAAGCCTCAGCAAGCGCACATCGAACGCGAGATCGAGAACGCGGCCAAGGAGTTCGGCGTGACGCTGGACAAGGCCGAAGAGGAACGCGACGCGCGGGAAGAGAGCAAGGGCATCGGCCCGACGGGCACGTTCATCGACGGCCCGTTGATCGATGTCGCGACGGGACTACCTATCGAGTTCAAGAGCGTCGACGGCGCATCCGATGCCGGCGCCGAACAGACCGGCGTCGAGGCGGTCCTACGCAACGCGCTCACGTCGCTGACGACCGCCGCGCAGCTCCGTAACGGCAACAGCGCCGCAGACGCGGCCAGTACCGACGACGGCACCTATCCGCACCTGCAGATGATCCACGACGCCGCCGTGCAGCTCGGCGGGAAGTGTGCATCCATGGCGCCTCCCGAGGCCGAAGACGGCCAAGTCTGGGGCGCGAACTCGCCGACGATCTCGGCGCCCACAACTTCCGGCAAGTCCGCCGGGGCCGCAGAAGTGACCGCCGATCAGGCCGCCACCGACGCCGCGCCGACCGACCTCACCGAAGCGCTAGCCAAAGGAAAACGGCTAGCGATCTCGCTCAGCACCTACTGAGCAAAATCCTCTCGCAGCGCAGCCAACACCGTTCCGGCAATCCGTCGGCGCGGCTTTCCGTGTTTGCATGAAAGGGCACGATTTTCGTGAACCGCGACGACTTGCGCAAGCGCGCAAAGGAACTCGAAACCGAGGTCCGGACCAAGACCGCCGCTATGGAGAAGGGTGAAATCACCCTCGCCGAGTACAACGAGTGCGTCGAGAAGGCGTACGCCGAGTCCGAGAACGTCGGCACCACGCTCAAGAACCTCGACCGGGCCATGCAGTTCGCCACGCCCGAGCTGGAGCCGGTGCGCTCCAAGTCGGTCGACCCCGACGAGATCCACCCCATGCAGGCCAAGGCCATCATGGACAAGTACGCACAGCTGAAGAGTGCGGCGATCAACAAGACGCCGCAACAGGCGTACACCTTCGACCTCAATGTGAACTCGCGAGGGTTCAACGGGAGCCTGTGGACCAAGTCGCAGGGCACTTCCGGACTGCAGGGTGAAGGCGCGAGCGGCACCACCCAGCCCTCTCCGCTGACCGGAGCCGGTAGCCAGTCCGCGGGCGCGACCGACTTCTTCCTGACCGGCCCCGGTGGTCCGGACATCACCCCGCAGTGGGTTCCGGGCATCCTGGAGCTGCGGTGGTATGAGAACGTCATCGCATCGCTGATGCCGTCATTCCCGGTCGACTCGCCGGTCGTCTCGTATGTGCGTGAGACCGCATGGACGAACAACGCCGCGGCCACCTGGGAAGGTTCGACGTTCCCGACCTCGACCAACACGATCGAGCGGTACACCGAACAGGTCGGCAAGGTCACCAACATCTCTCGGGTCACCGACGAAGAGATCCAGGACAGCAACTACTTCTGGGCTCTCGTGCAGAAGCGGACCACCATGGCGGTCACCCGTCAGGAAGAGGTCCAGTTGCTGGCCGGCGCCGGGATGCCGGGCGTCGACGGGCTGCTGAACCGCTCCGGTGGTTTCACCCAGCCGCAGACGGTTTCGGCCCTGACCAACGTGCAGGTGCCGAACCAGTCCAACCCCGGTGTGGGCGCGTCTTCGCAGACGATTACCTCGCTGACTCCGGGTCGGCAGATCGTCGGCGCCGGAACGCTGTACCCGGACGGTCATCAGATCGTCGAGGGCGTCTTGGCCGCGTTGACCGACATCCGGATCAACCACTTCTTCGAGCCGGACGCCATCGTGATGAACCCGTTGGATTGGTTCATCGTGCGGACCATGACCGACAACAACGGTCAGTACATGGCCGGCAGCATGTTCGGTTACGACTACGGGCAGCGGCACGAGCTGAACCCGGCAGTGCAGGCGACCGACGTGGGCCTGACCCTGTGGGGTAAGCGCGTCGCGGTCACCCCGGCCATCCCGCAAGGGCTGATCCTGGTGGGCGACTTCACCGACGGCACTGCGGTTCTGCGCCGCGGTGGCATGCGGGTGGAGATCGTCAACACCAACGGGACCGACTTCGAGCAGGGCATGTGGACCATGCGCGCCTACACCCGCGTGGGTCTGGCCGTCTACCGGCCCGAGCTGTTCGAGCTGATCAGCCTGGTTTCGGGCTAGGAAGGGGACTGAACCATGACTGGTCCTATCGGTAACGACGTCTCGGGCGACACCCCGGCCGTCAATGTCGCCTCGTACCAGTACGGAACTGTGAACGTGGGCACCACGGCCACGCTGATTGCCGTGATCCCCGAGGGATATAACGGCGGAATCGTGGTCAACGCTGCGGCCACAGGCGTGTTCGTCGGGGATGCGAGTGTCACGAAGACCACAGGTTTCGCGTTGCCGGCCGCTCCGGTGACCATTCCGAGTGGCAAGTCGGGTCAGCGCTCCTTGTATGGCGTGGCCGCGTCGGCCGCCACCGACGTGTCCTACATCCTGGCTGCGGACTGATGATCCACGACACCTTCATCAAGGTCGGTGACCGCACGGTGCCCATCAAAGGCGATGGGCACCGTCGGCCGCTGGCCGAGAAGTCTCAGCCGAAGGTTATCGGCGAGGTCACCGCCAAGGTCGTTGCGCCGCCAGATGAAAAGAAGGCCCCGCGCAAGTCGTCGGGAGCGCAGACCAAGGATGTCTGACGCCAAGCCTCCCCGCCAGATGCCGGTCGCGGGGCTCGTGCGGCGAGTCCCGCCGGGCGAAGCGACCAAGTCGTCTCTGACGGCCGAACAGGCGCGTCCGATCATGGATCGCCTTGAGGCTGAACGGGAACGCCGCGCGGAGTACAACCAGCGCTAGGAGCGATTCGCATGGGCCTCGTTCCTGTCGACCAGGTGATGGGCCTCCCGATGATCGTCGGAGCCCACACCAGCGATGAGGTTCAGTTCGCGTTGAACTGGGCATCTTCGGCGGTCGAGTCGTACTGTGAGCGCGAGTTCGGCCAAAAGCTAGCCGACACCGTCGTGGTCGACCCGTACTACAGCCACGTCAAGGCGATGCCGTCGATTGCGCCGATGTCGTCCTACGGCAGCTATCCCGGCTACGGGGTGTCCTTCTCTGCCTACGGCAGCCCGTACATCGGCACGGCGATGTTGGCCAATCCTCCGGTGACCAACGTGAGTTCGGTCATGGCGTGGATGCCGATGGCGACCCAGACCGGCGAGACGGGCTGGGTCGAGCTGGTCAACTACCAGTGGGCCGAGGATGGCCTGATCTGGGACACCAGCGGCATGCCGGGTGTCGTCATGTCCGACGGGGGCCCGGTGCCGTCGTGGCCGCGGATGCCGCGTTCGCTACAGATCACCTATGACCACGGATTCGTGCTGCCGGGAGCGCCGGCCGGCGGTGGCCCTCCGCTGCCCGACGGCGTCCAGGATGCGGTAATCGCCGCCGCGGCCTACTTCCTGGCCAACCCGACCGGCGCGGTCGACGAGCGCACCGGGGACGTGTCCACGAAGTGGTCCGACCGGGAGCGCGTGGCCGGAATCCTGGACTCGACGCTGCTGGGCAAGTACCGGCTGGTGCACCTGTGAGCCTCGGCGCGATGACCCTGACCATCGGGTCGGCCACGGCTGGGGCGCTCAGCCGCAAGGGCATCCCGGCGGTCAGCTACGAGGACACGACAGTCGACGGATGCTCGGTGCAGCCGGTGTCGGTCAAAGAAGACGTGACCAACATCGACTACGCGATCGGCAAATTCAACATCTTCCTGCCGCCCGTGCCCGCGGCGCTGGCCTGCAAGACGACTGATCACATCACCGACGCCAACGGCACCGTGTACCGGGTCATCGGCACCAAGGTCTGGTACCGCAGCGGCGTCCCGCATCACGTGACCGTGGTGGCTGAGATCCCGAGCGGCCTCGATGGCTAAGGGCATCAGCCTCGGCCGGGCGGCGCGCAGCAAGCGCGTCATCCGCGCGCTGGAGCGCAAGGCCGAGAAGTGCAAGGCGTACTGGGAGTCCATCGCGCCCGTGTTCGGTGACCTGCCGCCCAAGCGCAGTGCGCCGGCCGGCGACACCAACCCGGCCGGTGAGGGTTCATACAAGGGCTCGGTCGGCGTCAAGCGCATCGACAACGGCGACGGCAGCGTGCGCTTTCGCGTGTTCGACAGCGACCCCAAGGCGCAGTGGATCGAGTACGGGACCGCGCACATGCCCGAGTACGCACCGGCGGCCAAGACGGCGGCCAAGTTCCGGGGGAAGCGATGACCACCCCAGCGCCAGAGGTCGACGTCGAGGACTTCGTCATCGCCTACCTGATCGGCCTGGGAATCGTGACGGCCGCGCAGATCTCGGCCAGGATGCCCGAGAAGCTGACGCCGCCGTTCGTGCTGGTGCAACGCGTGGCCGGTGGTGACGATCTGCTGGTCGATCACTCGACGGTCAGCATCCACAGTTTCGACACCGACCAGACCGCGGCCAGCGACCTCGCCCGCGCCATCCACCATGCGATGCGTCAGCTCCGCACCAAGGTCACGGTGACGATGCCCGACGGGTCGATCGTCAACCCGTACGGCCCGACGCGCACCGAGCAGACACCGATCTTCGTGCAATGGGAGCCCGGCGGCGGCGGCGCGGTCCTGTCCCGCTACGTCGGCCGCTACCTGATCGATCTGCGGCTGCCGTCCATCACCGCTTTCTGAAAGCCACCAGCGCGGCCACGCTTCCCGCCCTTCTCCGAGAGGAACATGTCTCGATGACCACCAACGGCGTTTTGTGGAACACCCAGTTTCAGGGCGACGAAGACAACATCCGCAAGATCCTCTATGGCTCGTGGCTGTGGCGGGACTGGGATTTCGCCAACACCAGCCTGACCGGGTTCAACCTGTTTGCGTCCGACGGCAACCTGGTCGACACCCTGTTCGACGCCGACAACCCCGGCGGCCCGTGGTATGACCCCGGCTACCTGGACGAGAAGGGGCCGGACTTCAACCAGAAGATCACCACGAAGCCGACGCCCGTCATGCAATCTCGCTGGGCTGCGCGCTACGACTACACCAGGGAATCCGAAGAGGTCTCGGCCACCCTCATGGAATCCAACCCGATCGTCGATGCGCTGCATAACAACCAGCCGCTGGCGAACCTGCAGGCCCTCGGCTCTGTCGGATACAACAGCGCCACGCCGGTGGAACTCGACATCGTGTGGCGCCAGTCGTTGCTGATCGGCGTGGACGGTCGTAGCGGCCTGAATCACTACGTCGTGCGCGTCTACCCCAAGCTCGTGGTCACCGACTACGGCAAGACGCCCTGGAACACCGACGCCGTCGCCGCGCTGCCGATCAAGTGCAACGCGGTCCCGGACGCCTACAGCGTGCCGCCCGACGGCGTGCTGGTGGGTTCGCCGCGGTGGATCCTGCGCGACGGGCCCGCGTGGCGCGCGCAGGGCAACGCGCCGTTCCAGACCACAACGCCGGTCGCCACCGCGGCCACCGGACTCAAGGCCACCATCGCGTTCCCGACGCCGGTGGGTCTGAACTCGCCGACGTACACGGTGCAGCAGCAAGCCGGCGCCACGGGCAGCTTCACGAACTCGACCACGTCGGGCGCCCCGTCGGTGACGGGTCCAACGACCACGTTGACGGTGACCGGGCTGACCGCGTCGACCAAGTACGTGTTCCAGGTGACGGCCACCGATTCGCTGACCGAGACCGCGGTGACCTCGGCCGCGTCCAACCAGGTCACATCGACTGCCTCGTAACAGACCCCGTTGCCGGGGTGGGTGTGGGCTGCGCTGACACCCCGGCAACGGTCAAGCCCATCAGCGTAGCCAGAGTCAGGGCAGCCCAATGGACAAAAACGCGCGCCGCGTCAAGGCAATCGGCTTCGGTGAACAGCGCATCGAAGCACTCGGTCAACAGCCCTATCTCGATTTCGAGCTCAAGGACGGCACCACCGTCCGGCTGCCGCACCCGTGGCGCCTCGACCCGGACGCGCTCACCCGCTACGAGGCGTTCCGCCGCGGCGACGGCCTGGACCGCGAAGCCGTGCTGGACGCCGACGGCCAACAGCGCGTTCACCCGGAGACCGGGCGACCGCTCACGGTCGTCATCAACCCGCCGCAGATCGACGGGCAGCCGGCGCCGGCTACTGATGTCCGCATGATGCGCGCGGTCCTCGGCGACGAGAACTACGACAAGCTCATCGCCCACGGCATCATGCCCTCGGAACTTCGCGCGGCCTGGGAAGAACTCGCCCAGCCGCAGGCCGGGGACGCATCGGACCCAAAAGGCAAGAAGTCCTAGCGGTCCTGGCGTTCTACGCCGAGGAGATCGAGGCCGACCTACTGTTTCGCGGCGTCGACATCTTCGACTGGTACCGCGGCGAGATGAGCGACCGGCGACTGCTGGCCCTGATCAACGCGCTGCCCGAGGACTCAGCTTACAAGACGGCGCGGCGCGAGGACTGGGGGCTGGCCGAGCAGATCAGCACGGGCGTCCTGAACGAGCTCAAGGCCATGCGCGGCGACCTGTGGGCGCTCATCGGCCACGAACGCCTGCCGTTCAAGCCGGTCCTGACTCCAGGTGCGCAACGTCAGCAACGGGCCAAGCGGGACGCGATACGCGCGGTGCACGACGACATCTCGGATCGGCTGCATGGGCGCAAGCGGGGTTAGCGCTCCTTGGTAAGGGTGATGGGAACCGACATAACGGCACCTTTCGCGAGGCACGACGAGAGTTCGTTCGATGTAGTTATCGAAACTCCGCGCCAAGAGCCGTCGGACATGGGTTCGAGCGCGAGTCGTCTATCGAATGTCAGCGCGCCATCTTGGGTGCTGCAGGTGGCGCGGTCCGTCGAGTGCAGCGCCCAGGCCGCGCCGTCCCATGTCATCTCGACGCCGTTAAGGGTCTGGCGGGGCAACGCCTCGGTCTCGATCGACTCGACGGCTGCTGTCTCGTCCATGCGCGCGGATTCTACGCGCAAAACCGACCTTGAGGAGGGGTGATGGCCGACGACGACGAAGTCTATGTCGACGTTATCCCGAAACTCGATGAGGCAGCCGCCGACGAAGCGGTCGGCACCCTGCGCGAGAAGTTCAAGGACGTCACCGGCAGCTTCAGTGACGGCCTGCGGGACTCGATGGGCGACGCGTTCCATGACCTCGGTGGAAGGGCGCGCGACTGGGGCAACGACCTGGCCGGCCAGCTCGGCGAGAGCTTCGGTACCCACCTTGGCCAGGGCGACCTCGGCGGCATCTTCGGCGACTTCAAGGACATCGTCGGGTCGTCATTCGATCCCTTCCGCGACATCACCGACCACTTCGGCGACCGCTTCCGCGACATCGGGGACATCTTCGGCGAGTTCAAAGGCGGCGACATCTTCGGTGGCCTCGACCACCTGTCGGACACGCTGAAGAGCATCGGCGGCGGCGAATTCGGCAACGTCACCGGCGCGCTGGACAACCTGAGCGGCGCGCTGAAGGGGTTTGGTGGGATCGCCGACGAACTCTCAGGTCTCAAATTTCCTATGTCCATGAATGACGCGAAGAGTTCTCTTGAGTCGCTTGCGCATCTATTCGGTCAAGGCTCAGACGTCGCAAATCTGCTTGGCCAAGGCAATAGCCGGCTCGGCAAAGCCGCGCAGTTAGCGCAGGGTGGCGCGAACTTCATCGATCAGATGAATCAGCCAGACGAGGGCCTGACCTTTGGCGATGAGATAGGTCGCATCCTGAGCGGTGCCGGTGGAGGTGCCGGCATGGGCGCCGTATTCGGACCCCCCGGAGCGGCCGTCGGGGGGGCTTTGGGATCGCTCGCCATGGTCGGTCACGATTGGTACGACTGGGCTAATCGGATGGCCGCCGCTCCACCGCAGCCGACGTACGACATCCCCGACTGGGCCCCCCCGCGGCTGGGGTCCAGGGATATGGCGTCCTACTTCCTGAACGCGCCGCTGCACGCCACGCCGGGGATGAGCGCCGGCGGTTCGCCGTGGATTCCGGGGGCGATGCCGATGCCATCGACGTCCGCCGCGCCGTCGTCGATCACCACCAGCACCATGGGCGTCACGGCCGGAACGGTGAACATCACTGGCGGGATCTCGATTCCTGGCCTGTCCGCTGCGAGCGCGCCCATGCCGGGCAGCCTCGGCACGATGCCGGGCGTCGGGCATGGCGGTACGACACCGCCGCATGCGACGGCAGCCGCGCCCCACGCGCCCGCAGCGCCATCTGCCGGCGGAAACGCGAACGGCCATCTCATCGGATTGCCGCCGGGACTCCAACACCACTTCGATGGCGGAATCATCGGGCATTTCGACGAGGGCGGAACGGTGCCCGGAGGCTCGTCGTCGGGTCACGGCGGTGGCAGGTTCAACCCCAATATTCAGATCGATCTGAGTCAGAGCGGGTGGGGAGAGCTGCCGCCCGGAACCGCGACAGGAATGCCGCCACAGATCGGACTCGACTCCGGTGCACCCCAGATTGATATGCACAGGGATGTCCGTATTCCCCAAGGGAACAGGCAGCTCACGGCCCCAGGGCCGGTGCGGCTACCTCCGATAAGGCCTGGCGCGAATATTCACGCTCCCGGCGATGTCTACACCGGCTCGGACGCCCATCCGGAGAACGATGAAGAGGGGGTCGACGGCGCCAACCTGGGCCACTTCTCCGACGGCGGAATCCTGCCCGGTTCGTCGCCCGGCTACGACAACATGCTCGGCTTCCTGCCCGACGGATCCGCGGTCGGCCTCGAGGGCGGCGAAGGCGTCATCAACCCCGGCGCGATGTCGCAGCCGGGTGTGGCCGACCTGGTCCGCCAGCTCAACGGCCACTACGACGACGGCGGCCAGATTCCGGGCCTTGTCGCGCCGCCGACTCAAGGCAACGAGGGCGGCCCGATCCAGTCCAAGGGTCTGGGCTCGGGTTCCGGGGCCGGCATCTCCGGGGGCGGTCTGATCGGCCTGGGCGAGTCGGCAGCGGCGACGGCGGCCGGCGCGTTCTCGTTCGGCGGCGGCGCGATCGCGGCGCAGATGGCCGAGCAGGAGATGAACCTGGCCGCGCAGAAGGGTGCGCAGGCCGCAGCGACCGCAGTTGCCGCGCCGTTCGAGACGCTGTGGCTCGGCGGCGGCATGATGGGCGCCCCGTCGCTGTCGTCGCCGATGTTCGGCTGGCCGGGCAAGATCCTGGGCGGCCTGATCGGTCAGCAGTTCAACGCCCCCAACATCGCGGGCGCCACCCAACCGCCCAAGGATCCCAAGGAGCCGACCGAAGAGGAAGAGCCGGGGATCGGCACGCAGAACGCGCCGAGCAGCCCGAGTGGCGCCAAAGACGACCCGATGCACGTCAAGGTGACCAATCCGGCGAACGGAACCGCGCCGTTGGGTGCGACGACGAGCGCGCTTAGCGGTGTGGGATCCATGTTCGGCCTGGGCGGATGACCACTCCCGTCGTTTTCCCGCCCGGCCCGATTACTCCGCTCGGCGAGGCGCGGATGCAGGCCGGAATCGTGCCCGAGATCGATTTCGTCGGCGCCGACGGGACGATCGTCTACCTGCAGGGCGGCAAAGCGCCAGACCTGTCCTGCGAGGACGGGTTCGGGCTACTCGGCCACGAGGGCCTGCAGCCGCCGTTCGATCTGCTCGACGAGCAAGGCGCGCGCCAGGACGGCGTGACCAATCTGGACACCGTTTTCGATCCGGCCATCATCAAACTCACGCTGGAAGCATCCGGCGTCACGCCGCAGTCGATGCGCCGCGCGATCCGGATCTGGATTTCGTCATGGAATCCGCCGAACGTCGGCACGCTGTCGGTGTTCACCCAGGAACTCGGCCAGTGGTGGATGCCGGTCCGGCAGCACAAGCCGATCCCGGACAAGCTGACCCAGGACCCGTCGCTGCACCGGCGCCTGCGGTTCGAGTGGGAATGCCGCGGTGACAACTCGTTCTGGCAGGGCGTCGACTCGCTGTCCACGTTCGAGCTGCCGACCGGCGCGACATCCGGTAACGGCTGGTGCCCGCTGACCAATCTCGGGACACGCCCGGCGTGGCCGCGGTTTCTGGTCTACGGGCCCGGAACGTTCACCCTCGGCAACGGCGCTGTTCCGACCGCGCAGGGGACCGTCTCGAACTCCGGGTCGCCCATCACGTTCGGCCCGCTCAAGGCCGGCCAGATCGCGATGATCTACACCGAGCCGAGGCTGCGCAGCGTGGTCGACCTGTCACCAGATCAGCCGGCGCAGTCGCTGACCGCGTTCCAGAACCTGATTTCGACCATGGTCAACGCCGCCGTCGGCGCCTACCCGGTGCCCCCGCTACTGCAGGACCTGGAGAGCGTGTTCGGCATCCTGCCGCCGCAGGGACCGCTCTACTCGCTGCTCAACGGCCGGTTCACCAGCCTCTCGCAGCTGCCACCGAAGCAGGACGGCTACCCGCCGGTGACCACCTACATCCCGGTGTCGATCAGCGGCGGCAACTCCGCGTCGAAGATCATCGCGGCGGCGACCCCGTATAGGACGTGGCCCTGGTGACCGTTCCGTTGAATCCGACGCAGCCCGTTGCCGCGGCGCCGCTACAGTCTCCGTACTCGCCCAACGAGATACTGCTGCCGTTCCAGCCTCCGCTGTCCTACCTCAACGGCCAGTACGGCAGCGACGGCGTCTCGCTACTGGAGCTGCTGGAGTCCGGGATTCCCGAGACGCAGATGGCGGCGGCGTCGATCGCGGGCAACGTCGCGCAGCACCCGCCGGACGACTGCACGATCACCGTCTACGGCAAGACATATACGCCCGTCGGGGAGATCAACGACTACATCTCGCTGAAGTTCCAGCTGGCGCGCAACCGGGTCGCCTCGGCACAAATCGTGCTCAAGGGCAACGACCCGATGGCGCCAACGGTGCTGAACTGCCCCAACACGACGGTTCCGATCACCATCGAGACCGGCAACGTCCGCTGGTCGGGTCGCGTGTTCACCGCCGAAGACAAGTTCGGCATGATCGAGGGTTACGACCGGCCGATGCGCACGGTCGTCGTCACCTGCATCTCGGATTATGCGTGGCTCGACAAGATCCTGTGCTGGCCGAATTTTCTGCTTCCGATCCAGGTCCAATTCCCTTCCGAGGCCTTGTTTTTGGGGCCTGCCGTCACTTGTGTCGCCACCCTGATCAGCGAACAGTGCTTCCGGCTGCAAACCGGGCTCTGGGAGCTGGTCAACAACCTCGGTTCGGGCGACCTCGATTGGACGGCATGGTTCGGGACGTGGCTGGAGTCCGACGGCAACCCGATCGACATGCTGATGACGCCCATCGTCGTCGTTCCGGTCGACCCGATCCTCGACACCAGCCCGTGGGTGTCGTTCACCGGACGCATGGATCAGTGCTCGACGCTGATCCAACAGGTCTGCAAGGACACCGGGACCAACGTGTCGGTCGGCCTGTGGCTTCCCGGCGACGAGCAACCGTCGGGGCTGGCCGTTCCGCTCAAGCTGCCCACGATCTTGGTCGAGGTCACCAATAACCTGGGCGTGACCGGGCCGACGGGAACGTTCCTCGATGGCATCCTTGAAGACACCGTCGACCTCCAGCAGTCCGTACTCGGGAACGTGCTGGCTCCGTTCCTGAACCCTGACAACGAGTACGCGCCGCAAGGGATCAACATCGCGCCGGCGCTCGGCGTGAACTTTGTGCAGCCGTGGGTCATCATGAGCGACGACCCGCGCAGCGGCCTGATGGAATACTCCCTGACGGGTCGGCATCCGTTGGCCTACACCGTAATCGGTGGCGGCAAGAGTCCCCAGTGGCTCGACGACTTGCTGAACATCGTCGCGTCTTTCGCGGTCGAGTCGATCACGACGCTGCTGGGGGTCACCGGCGTCTCCGGGGACATGTTCGACGGCATTATCGATGACGTAATCCTGGCCTTCCAGCAGATCGAAAACGGTGGTCGCAGACTGGATTTGGGACCGTACGGATTCCCGGAGTACTTCGTCCAGACCGGCGCGTCGGCGTACACGCTCGACGAGTGGTTCGCGCTCCAAGGCGCGATGTGGGACACCCGCGGCCTGTACACCTACCAGTGGTCGTTCCTTAACGGCTTCCCGTACACGCTCGGCGTAGACATCTTCGTGGGCGCACTGGCGTCGTTCGCATGTCGCGGACAGCTCTACACGGATTGGGTGGATTCGATCACCTACACCGACGACCGCAAGACGCGCTTGGGCAAGGTCGAGGTCACCGTGGGCGACGGGCAGTTCGTGGAGAACCCGGTGGCCAAGCTGTACCGCAAGATGGTCTCCTTCGAAAAAGCATTCCAGATTATCACCTTGAGCAGCAATTAAATTGGAGCATTCACGTGGGCATTAGTGTTGACGGTAACTCCATCGTTGTCGACGACTGCACCCTGACGATCAACAACGCGTTTGATCAGACGACCGGCATGGCGACGCTGACCATCACCCCCAAGGGAGGACTCGGCACGCTGCCCGCCCTCATGGAGGGCCAGCCCGGTCCGTCGGCCATGTGGCGCAACGTGAACCTGACTGAGGTTGCCTACGGGTCGGCGCTTCCCAGCCCTCCCGCGTCCGTCACGCAGATCAGTCCCGGCGGTCCGGGTGTCGCCGCGGTCTATGACCTGAACATCGCGCTACATGCCGGGTCGCCCGGTGAGGTCGGGTCATTCCTGATCTCGGCCGCTCAGGACTTGGTCGGCACGGTGACCAACGCCGCCACCATCGTCTGGAACTCGGTCACGGGCCTGTTCGAGTACCAGCCGCAGTTGGTTCCGGCCTGGTACTGGCCGTCGTCGATCAATTCGATCAGCGGCGCGCTGACCGGCGCGCAGGAGCTGTGCTCGGTGACGGTCCCCGCGCAGGCCACCGCATGGAACCCGATCTGCCAGGGCTTTGCCGTCGTCGGCGGCACCGCGAACACACAGGTGCAGCTGACGGCGTGCATCGGCAGCAGCTCGGGACAACAGGTCGCCTCGGGCAAGGGCGGCATCGGTGCGACCAGTCAGCAAGTGGCGCTGATGGCAGCCCCTCCCGCCGGGGCGACCGCGGCCAACGTGCAGGTGGCGTCGGGGACTTCGGCGACCATCGTCTTCTACGCCACCCAGGTCGCGTCGACGGGCGATTCCTGGTCGATCGCGAGTGCCGACTGCGCGTTCTCCGTGCAGGTGTCCCCGATCCTGACCTCGTCGTGACGTATCCGATCACCCCTAATCCGGGGATTCACCAGAGCCCGAAGAACAACACGACGCCGAAGCCGCTGTTCACGCAGCAGCAGCTCGTGCAGTGGGCCGAGGCGCTGCTGAAGTCGTTCACTCAGGGCATCATCGACGCGATCCTGGGCGCGCTCGGGCTGACCGCCGTCGAGGGTCCGGTCAACGACATGCTCGCCCAGCTGGAGACGGCGCTGACCGACATCCCGCAGGGCAATATCGCGGGGCTGGCCTCGGCACTGGAGTCTGCCGGCGCGGACATCGGCAACGCCATCCTGGCCGCGTTCGGTTTCTCGTCGACCGGGAACATCGTCACCGATGTCGAGAATGCGCTGAAGCAGATCCCCGGCGCCAACATCGTCGGCGAGATCGAATCCGCGTTCGTCAACGGCGCGAACGTTATCGGCCAGTTGCTCCCCAGCTCCATCGGCCCCGTCTCCGTCTCTCAGATCAGCAACACGACGCCCGAACTGCTGATCAACCCCGGCTTCAACAGTTCGACATCGCTGTCCGGCGACGGCATCTGGACCTACGACGCGACGACGGGCCACACGTCTCCCGGTTCGGCCACGGTGACGGCCAACGGTACGCAGCTGCAGCTGATCTCGAACCCAATCCCGGTGACCCAGGGCCAGCAGTTCAATGCCTCGGCGTGGGCCAAGTGGTCGGGACTCGCGGCTTCCGGTGCCGCGCTGGAGCTGGACATCGCAACGTACTTGTCCGGCTCGGCGGTCGCGACGACGCAGATTCAGGCCATCAGCAATCCGGCGGCGTCTGCGTCGTGGACGGAGCTGTCCGGCACGTACACGGTGCCCTCAGGCGTCGATACGATCCGATTGCAGCTCACGGTGAATGCCGCCGCGACCGCCGGTCAGGTGTGGTTCGATGACGGCTCGTTGTCGGCGACCGGACTGATGCCACAGAACCTCGTCGAGAACCTGGTCACTGACCTGGAGTCAGCCGTGTCTACGGCAACCTCGGCGGCAAACGACATCGCGTCGCTGCTGTCCGCTGCCGGTGCTGCGACGGTCGAGGATCTGGCGTCGATGATCACCAGCTCCGTCAACAACATCGAGGCGCTGATTCAGGGCGCGGCGCAGTCGACGGCGGCCGAGGTCGGGTCGCTGCTGTCGACGGCGGCCAACGATGTCCAGGGCGTCATCGACGGACTGTTCCAGGCGTTCAACGGGGGCACGTCGACGGGGAATGCCGTGTCGACGGTGAAGGCCGGTGCGACGGCGATTCCAGCATCGAACGTCGTTGGAATCACGCCGGCAACCGTGGTATTTGGCGCTGCGGGTGCCGGTGGAAATTCCGCCGGCAACGAGGTTTCATCGCTGTCTACATCGTGGACGCACACCATCGCGAGCACGGATACCTACGTGCTTGTGCCGGTCATTGTCGAATTTTTCCAGAACGCCCCGACGTCCGTCGCGGCATCGTTCGGCGCTGATGCGATGGATCAGATATTCGTCGTAGGCGCACCTGTGACACTCGTTAACGGGAACGGAATTATCAACACGGACGGCATCAACATCTATGTGTTTGGGCTTAAGTCGCCGCCGTCTGGCGCTCAGACCGTCTCGATAAGCGCGCAGGGCAGTGAGCTTACGATGATCGGCGGCGATTCAGTCTCGTATATGGCTGCGAGAATCGCGTCTACCAACTCGAATAGCGGCACGAACGCCGGATCGATGTCGGAGTCGGTGACGTTGGCCGCGACGGAAAACATGGCCGTTGCCATATTTGCCGGTACGTCGTACTCGTCCTCGGGACACTGCCAGATAACCAGCTTCACCGGCGGAAACCAGCGATACAACCTGTATGCGAACGCAGCTGGACCTAAGGGCGGGGCAGTGATAGGCGACTCTCAGGGCTCCGCGTCGTTCTCTGCGGTAATCAGTCCGTCCGCGAACTGGTGCAGCGCGGTCATTGAACTCTCGAACTGATGACCACCCCCTGGAACCCCGGTTGGTTCACCACCCCGCCGACCAACACGCCGACGACAGCAACCGGCTGGTGGGCGTTGGTCAACGCGAGTGTGGCCGCGCCGGTCATGTCAGCCTCCGCTGCGATGCCCGTTCCCCGCGCAGGCGTCCAGGCCGATGCCACGATTGCCGCACCGACCATGACCGCGACCGCCACCATGCCAGCGCCGACCGTCCAGGCCCTCGACATCATCGCGGCCCCAACGATGTCGGCCACGTCGGCGATGCTGATCCCGACGCTGACCCATTCCAGCACGATCACGCCGCCGGTCATGGCAGCAACCGCGCAGATGCCCACGCCCGAAGCTGTCGGTAGCCAGATCAACATCGCCGTCCCGGTGATGAGTGCGACCGCCGAAATGCTGGTGCCATCGACGACCGTCGCGCTCCCAGCACCGGTCATGTCGGCCAGCGCGTCCATGCCGGTCCCGTCGATCAGCGCATCGGCCACCATCGCCGCTCCGGTCGCCAGGGCTACGTCGGCCATGCTCGTGCCATCCGTCGGTGCCATCGACACGATTGCGCCGCCGGTCATGTCGGCGTCTGCCTCGATGCTGGTCCCGAGCGTGACAGCGGTCAATCCGAATGTGGCCTATGACGCGACGGGCGCGGGGTCACATGCGTCGGCTACGTCGTTGAGCTGGACACACGTCATCGGATCGACCGCCAACGCGATCCTGGTTGCGGCGAGCGCACAAAACACGTCCTCCAGTGTCACGGCTTCGGCCACGGCTGGCGGCACGTCGATGACGTTGCTTGAGGCGCTTACCTTCTACAACCTGTCGACGTTCTCCTACTACCGCCTCTACGTGTGGGGGCTGCTTAATCCGCCGAACGGTTCACAGGCCGTCACCATTACGATGTCGGCTAGTTCCGCACTCGCCGCAAACTCGGTGTCGTACATCGGCGTTGGATCATTCGGGACGGTCGCGACCAATGCGGCCAGTAGCGCCACCGCATCTCTGTCGGTTCCTGCGGCAACGGGCGATATCGTCTTCTGCGCGCTCGCCAGCGTCGCCGAGAACAGCTCGTTCTCCAGCTTCAACCAGACAAGTCGCTGGAACCAAGCGGGTGTCAACAACACCTGCCTAGCGACAGTTATCGGCGACGCTCCCGGCGCGTCGACGGTGAGCTTCAGCGCGTCTCAAGCGTCCACCTACTTCGGTGCCGTCGGTGTCCCGCTGATCCCGTAGCTGCCGTTCCGACCAGATCGACCGGCATGGCCGGACAGTACCCGAAACGACGCCACCAACTGACCGAAAGGCCGACATGTCCGTCACCGCAACGCTTTACGGCGGCTTCCTCAAGAGCCTCGGCAACAAGCAGATCAACCTCAACAGCGACACATTCATGGTCATGTTGCTGTCGAGTTCCTACACGCCGTCGGACACGCATCAGTACCAGTCCGATGTCAGCTCGTACGAGATCACCGGCACCGGCTACACGGCTGGGGGCGCGACCATCGCGTCAACGGCCACCAGCTACGCGAGCGACGTGCTGACCTTCACGGGCGGCAATGTGTCGTGGGGCAGTTCATCGATCAGCGCCGCGTACGCCGTGGTCTACGACTCGACACCGGGCGCTGCGGCATCCAACCCGCTGGTCGGCTACGTGAACTTCGGGGGCACCATTTCCGACACGTCGGGGACGTTCGAGGTCACCTGGAACGCCAGCGGTATCGCGACCATCACGCACTCGTGATGATGCTCTACGCACTCGGCGCGGCAATCCTCGCGGTCGCGGTCGTCGAGACCGTGGCCTACATCGCCGTGTGCCTGATCGAGGACGTGGGCGATGACAGCTAGCGCGCACCCGCTCTACTCGCTGTCGGTGCTCGACAAGTTCCGCGAGAAGCCACTGGCGCCCGGCTACCCGGACAATCAGCGCACGCTCTACAGTCCGGTCGACGACGTGCACGGCGCGCTGCTGTATCTGCTCAAGAGCGCGCAACACAGTCTCGTCGTGGCGATGTACGGGTTCGCCGATGACGAGCTGGCCGACGTGCTTCGGTCCAAGCTGATCGACAGCGAGTGTTTCGTGCAACTCACGCTGGACAGCACGCAGGCCGGGGGCGTCAGTGAGCGAAAGCTGCTGGCCGAAGAGGACTATCCGGCGTCGTCGCTTGCCATCGGTCGCAGCGAACGGGGCGCGATCATGCATCTCAAGGCCGTGGTCATCGACGGGATCTGGACGGTTACCGGGTCAACGAACTGGTCGGACTCGGGCGAGTCGAAGCAGTCCAACGCCTTGGTGGTCATCGCGGACCCGTACGTGGCGGCCGAGACGCGGGCGCGCATCGATCAAACCCACGCGAACATGCTGGCCAAGAAGCGATGAACGATGCTAACCCCCGAGGTCATCTCGACCCAGATGTACACGGGGCCCGGTTCGGCGCCGCTGACCGCAGCGGCGATGGCGTGGGATGGGCTGTCCACCGAATTGGCAAGCGCAGCGGTCGGCTATCGCTGGGCGCTCGCCGGTTTAGCTGGTGCCTGGTCTGGTCCGTCCGCCGCCGCGATGCAGGCAGCCGCGCAGCCGTACATCGCATGGCTTGAGAGCGCCGCAGCGACAGCGCACGCGACCGCCGCCCAGGCCCGCGCCGCGGTGCTGGCCTACGAGACCGCACACGCCGCTGTCGTGCCGCCCGCCGCCGTCTACGCCAACCGGGCTCAGCTCGCGGTGCTGGTGGCGACGAACCTGCTCGGCCAGAACACGGCGCTGATCGCGGCCAACGAAGCGCAGTACGCCGCCATGTGGGCGGCCGACCTCGCGGCGATGGGTGCGTATGCCAGCGCATCGACCGCGGCCACCCAGCTCCCGACGTTCACGCCGGCGCCGCAGACCGCGCAACCGTTGACACAGGCGACGCAACAGCCCGCGGACACCACCAGCGTCGGGAGCATCATCAGTCAACTGCTCGGCGGCCAGACGGTTCCCGGCTGGCTAGACGAGACGTTCCAGTCGCTCTTGTCGTCCGGGCCATGGCAAGCACCGACCGATGTCCTGGCGCTGCTCACCGGATTGTGGGCAGTCAGCAGCGCCGCGTCGCTGCCCGATGTGCTCAACCGGATCCGCAACACCGTCGATGTGCCGCCGATGCCGATCGTTCCCGCGCCGACGGTTCCGAAGGTGCACGCTCACGCCAGCGCCGCGGCCGGCAACGGCAACCGGATCGGGCGGCTGTCGGTGCCGTCGAGCTGGGCGCAACCGCCGACCGCAGGTGGTGCAGGTGGCGCAGGCCCCGCAGCAGCCGCGCTCGCCGCCGAGGAACGCGCGGTGCCGCTGGCGATGCCGCTCGGTGCTGGACAGCGCAACGGAGAGCGCCGCAAACGCCCTGACCCGGAGTACGGGATCGCCCCGAAAGTCGTACCCCGACCGCCATCTGGCGGCTGACCGAGAGGACATCATGCTCACCTATGACCAGGCCGTCGAGGCGCTGGAGAACGGGCACACCGTCACGGCGACGTTCCGCATGCCCGAGTACGCGGCGGACGCGGATACCTGGGAACTACGGGAGGGACGCCACAGGATCGCCGCGACCGTGGATGTGGCGTTGACACTGACGCTCGACGGCAAATCGCTGGAGGTAGAACGGGGCGGTCACGTCGCCACCGTCGAGCCCGACTTCTACGCGGCGCTCTGCACCGCGACCACCGACACGCCGCCGAAGCCGAAGCGCGGCGCGAAGGTCAGCGTGGACGGCGTCGACATGGGCGAAGGGAAGCCCGGCACGCGCCCCGATGACGCGCACCCCGGAACGGTCATCGAGTGAGGCTGCACGTCCGCGCGCTCGAAGCGTTCAACCGCTGGTTTACCAGCGCTGGCGGCGTCTGGCAGACCATCGCATTCTGCATCGCCGTTTCCGCATGGGAACTGCTACACCCCGGCGCAGACCCGGCTTGGCTGCGGTTCATGGTCGCGCTCACGATCTACTCGGGCGTTACCCAGCCGATGATTGCCTACGTTACGGCCAAGGCTGCCAACAACACTGACGAAATGATGGATTCCGACTGCGTTGTCGACCGCCAGACCTACGAGCTGGTGAAGCGCATCGCTGAGAAACTGGAGATTGACTAATGACCGTTTACTACCCGGACTGCTCAAACAATCAATGGAGCAGTAACCAAGAGGCTATTAACTTTCTTGAACTACTTGTACCGCAGGGCTTTAGCGCCATGTGCCACAAGGTATCCGAAGGCAACTACTACCAGGACCCGTACTGGCCCGTCGTGCGCGATTGGTGCGCGGCGAACAACCTGCCGTGCATCGGATACCACTACGTCACCACGAATGATCCTGCATCCCAGGCGCAAACGTGGCTGGCGAACGGCGGCGGCTCGCAAGTGATGCTCGACTTTGAGGCGAACTCGGGCGACATCGCCAACTTCTGGGCTGTCGTCCAGGCGTTCAACAACGCGGGCGTGCACGTCGCGCTGTCCTACATCCCGCATTGGTACTGGCAGCAGATCGGCTCACCCGACCTGACCAACGTGCCGGGCCTCGTGTCATCGGCCTATGAGTACCAGGGCAACTACGCCAGCACCGAGTACGTCGAGTCCGGCGGCGACAACGGCGAAGGCTGGACGGCTTACGGCGGCGCTAACCCGGTCGTCTGGCAGTTCACCGACTCCGCAGAGATCGGATCGTTCTCCGTCGACTGCAACGCCTTCCGCGGGACTGCCGACCAACTGGCCGCGCTGTTCAGTGGAAGCGGCGCGCCCGCACCGTCCGCGCCGTCGGCCAAGCACGTCCTGTTGACCGTCTCAGGCACTGGCACGAACATGTGGGACACCAGCAGCCCGCAGCCCGCGATGGTCGGCTCCCAGCTTGCCGCCGCGCAGCCGGATCGGTATTTCTGGCAGCCGGTTGGCGACTATCCTGCGGCCACGTTCCCGATGGGCCCGAGCGTCACGGCGGGTGTGCAATCGCTCATCTACCTGACCACGGGCGAGACCTATCCCGGCTTCAACATCACGCCGGGGACGACCTACGGCGACAATTCGCTGATCCTGCTTGGTTATTCCCAAGGCGCCATGGTGGTCTGCCAGTTCATCCAATGGTGCTACCAGTTCAACCGGACGGACATCCTACAGCGCATCGTCGCCGTTGCCGTGTGGGGCAACCCGCAACGACTGGAGGGGTACGCATCCGGTAACGAGTTCGCAGGCTGGCCGATGCCCGGACAGATCGATGGCAGCGACACCGGCGGTATCGCGCAGGGCACCAACTCGAACGGCCCGGTCAACATGACGGCCGAACAGATGCAGCCGCACCTGCCGAATCCGGTTACCCACTTCTGGGGCGACTTCGTCAACACCAACGACGCCGACAAGGGCGCGACGGAGCTGTACGCGAACTGCCCGCAGAACGGCGTGGGCTCGGTCGAACAGACCATTTTCAACGCCGTGCAAAATCTCGACCTCACCACGGCGCTCAGCGTGGTCGCGAACCTCGCGCACCCGATGAACACCGTCGACGCCATCCTGAACGGGTTCGAGTTCCTGGCCGCGACGGGCAACGCCGACCACTACACCTACGACACGACGCCGATCTACAACTTCGTGGCGCTGGCGGGGAGTCAAACCGAGCCGTTCGGGGCGGCCTGATGCTGCCCGCCCGCCCCGGCGATGTTCTCGCCGTCGCATCCGATAACTCGCTGTTCGCCCGTCTGATCCGGCTCGGCGCCCGACTGCAGGGCAAGCCCGACATCGCCGGCCACGTCGTCATCGTCACCCACCAGGATCCCAAGTCCGGCGCATGGATGGGTGTGCAGGGCCAGCCCGGCGGCGTCGGCCCGGTCGATGTGACGCGGTTCCTCAAGGACCACCGCACCCGATCGAACTACGCGCAACCGCGCTCGGCCGGCCAGCTGTCGGTGTTCCTGGCCGCGGCCAACAAGGCGATGGGCACGCCGTACGACTGGGTTGCCATCGCGCAAGACGCATGCGATGCGCTTGGCGTCGACGACCTCGGCGAGCTGCTTGACCCGATCTGGGACTGGCCGACGGGCGCGATGCCCGACCACGTCGTGTGCAGCTCGTTGGCCGCGGCGCTGTACCGGCTCGTCGGCTGGGCCCACCCGAGCACCGGTGACGAGCGCAACTGCGCGCCGTGCGACTGGTGGGCATGGTCGGACACCCAGGCGTGGAAGGCCGTGGCGTGAACTGGCCAGCGGTCACCCTGGCGCTGGTCTCGCTGATCGGCACTGTGGTCGTCGCGCTCGCTCAGGTCAGCGGCCACAAGGCGTCCAAGCAGCAGACGACCAGCGCCGACTGGAAGAACTTCACCGACTCGTTGCTGGCCACGATGGGCCGCGTCGACGGCAAGGTGTCCGAGGTCCGCGAACAGGTGAAGAACACGCACGACTCGAACCTGCGCGAGGACCTCGACAAGGTGGCGCGGCTCGCCGAATCCACGGCTGCCAACGTCGCGGTGATCGGCCGCCAGGTCACCGAGGTCAAGGACCACGTCATCTCGCACGGCGGCGACATCAGCGGCATCCGCAAGGACATGGGCATCATCCGCGGCGAGCTGCGAGACGAGCGCCGCGAGCGCATCGAGGGCGACCGCCGGGCCGACGAACGGCGCCGGCGCCACGGCGAGCCGATGTAGCCATGGCCGTCCTGGGGCCGAAGCGGATGACGCTTGCCGAACAGATCACCAGCGCACTGGCTCAGCTGCGCGGCGCTCGGGCTCAGGGCGAGCTGGAGCGCGAGCTGTTCTGGGACAGTCGCCTCGACTGGCTGCTGACGCGCTGGACCGAGGGCCACCGATGAGGCCATCCGAGCGCGCGTGGTGCGCGCTGGTCGCCGGCGTCGCCGCGTGGGACGCGTGCTGTCCCGCCGGCGAGACGCTGTCGGAAGGGATGGGCCGCTGGAACCGCTGCCGGCCGGTGCTGGCCCGGCTGCCCGTCGCCTACGTCGCGCTGCATCTGCTCGGCGCGCTGCCACCCCGACTCGATCTGCTTCACGGTCTCACGGTGCTACGCCACCGCTGACCTGATACCGGCCCCTCGGTGTCGAGCGCTCCACTCTCCGGCGCTCCATCGGGGGCCTTTCGTCGTCTAGTGGAAGTCCAGCGCCGCGCGCAACTGAGCGGCGTGACGGCTGGCGGCGTCGGCCATCGCCTTGCACATCTCCTGCATCCACTCATGGTCGCCGAGTGCCGCGCCGAGCGAACGGTGCGCCGCGGCCTCGTCGTCCCATTGCCGGGCCAGGGCGTGAAGCTCGGCGGTCATCGTAGGGGCACTACCAGCAAATTCCCGGCTGGAGATGCCGGGAGCATGCGAGGCGTGTGGATGGCCATCCACACCCGGAGGCGTTTTCCCAGGTCGGGCGACGCTCGGCCGGGTACTACCGGATGAGTTACACCGATGCGTTTTTGCAGCTCAGAGGCTATTTCCGGTCGAAAAATAGCCGGGTTCGATTCCCGGCAGCTCCACTGAAAAGGGCCGCAGATTTAGCGGCCCTTTTTCTGTGGCCGCACCGCGCCGGCATGCTGCAGCGGCGCCAGCAGCGCCGCCAGCCCGTATTCGAAGACGGCGTCGTAGTCGGTGGGGGACTGCAGGGCGGTGACGAGTTCCCGGTCGGGCCAGTCGTCGGTCCACAGCGACGGGTCCTCCTCCTCGTGCTTGGCGCCGCGCACCGCCGAAAACTGCATCACCGCCGACGAGATGACGTGCACCTGCACCGCGCGCAGCACCAGCGCGGCCTCGGCGCCGGTCACCCCCAGCTCGGCCAGCTGGGCAACCAACGTCTGCTGAATCGGCAGGAACAAGGTGGGTGTCCGATCACGTTCGTGGGCGATGCGCAGCAGGTGTTGCCGCTCAATGAGCGCCGCGCGCTGCGCACGGGCCAGCGACGCGATGCGCTGCACCGCGGTGTCTCCCGCGACGGGCAGGTTCGCCATCTGGCTCAGCAACCGGTCGACCAGCCGATCGAAGAGGGTGTCTTTGCCGCCGACATGCCAGTAGATCGAGGTCACCGCCACCCCGAGTTGCTCGGCCAGCCCGCGCATGGAGAAGGCCTCCACCCCGCCCTGCTCGATCAGCCGGGCCGCGACGTCCAGGACCGTCTCGGCGCTGACGGCATGGTGGCCTTTCCCGCCGCTGCCGGTCGTCTGCGTCGTCATCGCCCCGCCTTTCCGAAACCGCCGATGCCCGTTCTGTAACGGTGTTACATTCGCCACTGTAGCTGCGGGCAGGGCGGAATGAGGAGTAAATCGTGTTCGATCTGAAGATCACCGGGGGCACCGTCGTGGACGGAACGGGCGCGGACCGATTCGACGCCGACGTGGCCGTCAAGGACGGCAAGATCGTGGCGCTCCGCCGGCGCGGGCCCAACGACCCGCCGCTGGACGGCGCGGCCGCCGAGACCATCGACGCCACCGGCAAGATCGTCGCGCCGGGTTTCGTCGACATCCACACCCACTACGACGGGCAGGTCAGCTGGGACGATGTGCTGGAGCCGTCCAGCACCCACGGGGTGACCACCGTCGTCATGGGCAACTGCGGTGTCGGGTTCGCCCCGGTGCGACCCGGGCGCGAGCAATGGCTCATCGAACTGATGGAGGGCGTCGAAGACATCCCGGGAACCGCGCTGTCCGAAGGCATTACCTGGGGCTGGGAGAGCTACGCGGACTACCTCGACGTCATCGGCGACCGCGAGCTGGCCGTCGACGTCGGCAGCCAAATCGCGCACGGCACCGTACGCGCCTACGCGATGGGGGAGCGCGGCGCCCGCAACGAGCCGGCCACCCCGGACGACATCGCGGCGATGGCCCGGTTGGTGCGCGAGGCGGTAGAGGCTGGGGCGCTGGGGTTTTCGTCGTCGCGCACGCTGGCCCACCGGGCCATGGACGGTGAACCGGTGCCGGGCACGTTCGCGGCCGAAGACGAACTGTTCGCGCTGGGGCGCGCCATGGCCGCCGGCGGTGGCGCCGTGTTCGAGCTGGCGCCGCAAGGCGCGGCCGGTGAAGACATCGTGGCGCCGAAGAAGGAAATGGAATGGATGCGGCGCCTCGGCGCCGAAATCGACTGTGCGTTGAGCTTCGCGCTGATCCAGGTCGACGCCGACCCGAACCTGTGGCGCGAACAGCTCGACATCTCCGCGGCCGCCCACGACGACGGCAGCCGGCTGCACCCGCAGGTCGCGGCCCGCCCGTTCGGGATGCTGCTGGGCTTCCCCGGCCACCACGCGTTCGCGCACCGCCCGACCTACCAGCGGCTCAAAGCCGAGTGCGGCCGCGACGAACTGGCCGCCCGGCTGGCCGAGCCCGCGGTGCGGGCGGCCATCCTGGCCGAGGACGACCTGCCGATCGACCCCACCGTCCTCTTCGACGGCATGTTCGCCTTCGCTCAGCACTCCGCGGATCGGCTCTACGCCCTGGGCGAGCCGCCCGACTATGAGCCCACCGCCGACCGCACCGTGGCCGCGATCGCCCGGCAACGCGGCGAGGACCCGCTCGCCACGATGTATGACCTGATGCTGGAAGCCGATGCGGGCGCGATGCTGATGCTGCCGCTGTTCAACTACGCCGAGGGCAATCACGACGCGATCCGAGAAATGCTGACCCACCCGGCCGGGGTGCTGGGCCTGTCCGACGGCGGCGCCCACTGCAGCATGATCTGTGACGCGTCCTATCCCACCTTCTTGCTCACCCACTGGGCGCGCGACCGCCACCGCGGGCCGCAGCTGCCGCTGGAGTACGTGATCCGCAAACAGGCCCACGACACCGCCCAGCTGTTCGGGCTGACCGACCGCGGCGTCATCGACATCGGCAAGAAGGCCGACGTCAACGTGATCGACCTGGAGGCGCTGACCCTGCACGCCCCGCGGATGGCCTACGACCTGCCGGCCGGCGGCCACCGGCTGGTGCAGGGCGCCTCCGGCTATGCCGCCACCATCGTGGGCGGGGTGGTGACCCGCCGTGACGGCGTCGACACCGGTGCGCGGCCCGGCCGGCTGGTGCGCGGGGCGCGCTAAAGGCCAGTCCCCGTTTGCCCGCCGGGGAGGCCACCGGCGACGCAGAATGGGGCGATGGCGGGGCGGAAACTGGCCCTGGCGGCATGGTGTGCGACGGCGCTGGTGGTGCTCGGCGTGGCCTGCGATCGGGTCACCGGCGGGGCGGCGGTGACCAGCGCGCCGGAGCCGACCATGTCGGGGGTGGAGTTGTCCCGGTTGTGGAAGAACCATCCGTTGCCGTGCGCGAACCCCACCGGCGGCAGCACCTGGCCCGACGACCCGTATGCGCTGCTGGAGACGGCGATGTGGCCCACCGATGAGGATGTGGCCTCCCGGCTGATCCACGCCACCGCGCGCGGCGGCGACGACTTCATCCTGGGGCGGATGCAGTTTTTGGACGCCGTTGTCCTGGAAACGCAGACCGACATCGCCGACGCCGTCAACGCCGGCACCGCCGACCTGCGCAATGCCGCGGGGAAGCCGGAAAAGCAGCAGGAGATCACCGAGCGCACCCGGCGGACGATCACGTCGCGGCACGACCACTACGCCGCCGCGGTCGATCACACGATCAGCGAACTGCGCGGCGGCGAACTGATCGCCGATGCCGAACTCGACCAGAAATTTTCGGTCGAGCGGCTGTGCCACCGCTGAGCCGCTGTCGCCGGCGGCGGCCCGGGACCTATCGTGGAAACCAAGCCTCCACGTCGCGAAGTAGGAGGGGCCGATGACCGCCACCGTCGAATCCGCTGCGGCGAGGGTGCCCGCGCCGGTCGGACACCTGGCCAACGAAGCGCAGGGCATCAACTTCTGGCGGCATGACCGCGCGTTTCGCGACCTGATGACCCGCTACCTGGCGCCGGAGTTGCTGACCCACCTGCAACCCCATTTCGACCGGCTGGGCCAACTCGCCGGCGGCCGACTCGACGAGCTGGCCCGGCTCGCCGACCGCAACCCGCCGATCCTGCACCCCCGCGACAAGTTCGGCCGCGACGAGGACTGGATCGAATACCACCTGTCCTACCGCGAAATGGAGAAGATCGCCTACCAGGAATTCGGCATGCACGCCGTCACCCACCGCGGCGGTGTGCTGGACTGGCCCGATCCCCTTCCGCCGAGCGTGAAGTTCGCCCTGCAATATCTGTTCGGGCAAGCCGAGTTCGGGCTGCTGTGCCCGGTCAGCGGATCCGACACTTCGGCCTACATCATCGGCCGCTTCGGCAGCGAAGCGCTGCAACGGTATCTGCTGCCGCGGATGCTTTCCCAAGATCCAGCCATCCTGTGGAAGGGCGCGCAGTTCATGACGGAAAAGGCCGGCGGCTCCGACGTCGGCGCCCTCGAAACCACCGCCGAGCCCGTGGGGCGCAACGCGTTGGGGCTGCAGGAGTGGAAGCTGTTCGGGGACAAATGGTTCTGCTCACACACCGACGCCGAGGTGGTGATGATCCTGGCCCGGCCGACCGGCGCCGGACCGGGAACGCGGGGCCTGGGCCTGTTCGCCATGCCGCGGTGGCTGCCCGACGGCACCCGCAACAGCTACCGGATCGCGCGGTTGAAGGACAAGTTGGGCACCCGGTCGATGGCCAGCGGGGAACTGCTGCTCGACGGCGCCACCGCCTACCTGGTCGGCGACGTGCAGCGTGGGTTCGCCCAAATGATCGAGCAAGTCAACCTGTGCCGGATCTCGCACGGTGCCCGCGCCGCCGCCATGATGCGCCGCTGTCTCAACGAGGCCTTGGTCGTCGCCCGCAGCCGGACCGCGTTCGGCGGCAAGATCATCGACAAACCGCTGCTGCGGCGGCAGTTGATGAAGATCATGGTGCCTACCGAGCAGGCCCTGTCGATGGTCACCTACGCCGCCCACCTGATGGATATCGACGACGACGCCACCCTGCGGTTGATCACCCCGCTGCTGAAATTCCGTGCCTGCCGCGACAACATCAAGGTCGCCGCCGGGTCCCTGGAGGTGCGCGGCGGCAACGGCTACATCGAGGATTTCGTGCACGCCCGGCTGGTGCGCGACGCCCAACTCGGCACCCTCTGGGAGGGCACCAGCAACATCAACGCGCTGGACGCCGTGACCCGCGCGGTGAAGAAGAACAAGGGCGACCAGGCCGTCCACGCCGCGATGCATGCTCTGCTGGCGGCGTCGGCGGTGCCGGACGGTCTGCGCGCCGAGCTGGCCCGCTACCTGGACCGGGCACTGCAATTCGCCGCCGAACTCGCCGCCGACCCGGACGGTGAAGCCGAGTGCCGCACCGCGGCCACCGGGCTGTACAACGCCATCACGGCGGTGCTGCTGGCCACCGAGGGTGCCGACTTCGGGGCCGACGGCGGCGACGCCCGTCGGCTGCTCATCTCCCGCCTGGTGATCAACCATCGGCTGTGCGCGTCAAACCCGCTGAGCTACCAGAAGTTCGACGGTGAGGACGCGATCATCGACCGGCTCCTGGAGGAAACGGCCGTCCCGCTCACCGAGGCCACCGACCTGCTCGACGCCGCCGCGGCCCGATAGCGGTTACGTTGGTGACATGAGCACCAAGAACCGAATCCGGGTGGCGCGGGTTTATGACGATCCCCGCCCCGAGGATGGGGAACGGATCCTGGTGGACCGGGTATGGCCGCGCGGGTTCCGCAAGGACGACCCGCGGGTGGGCCGCTGGTTCAAGGACGCCGCGCCGTCGAAGGACCTGCGCAGTTGGTACAACCACGATCCCCAACGTTTCGACGAGTTCGTCACCCGCTACCAGGACGAACTGCACACCCCCGAGGGCCGGGAGGCGTTTCAGGAACTGCGCGACCTGACCAAAGGCCACACGGTCACCCTGGTCACCGCGACCCGCGATGTGGAGGGCAGCCAGGCGGCGGTGCTGGCCAAACTGCTGAACAAGCGCTGACTGCCTGCCCACGGAGCGGGGAAGGTAACCCTAACCTCAGTTGCTCGGGTAGGCTCACCGCTCGATATGACTGAAGCCGAAGTGATCCTGCCGCGGGAACTGACCGGCCTCGCCGACGAGGTGCGCAACGTCCCGCCGCCGCCCACCCCGCAGCTGGCCGCGCCGTTCTCCGTGCGACTCGTCGACCCGGACGCCGACGCGCCGATGATCTCCGAGTGGATGAACCGACCCCACCTGGTCGAGGCGTGGGAGTACGCCTGGCCGGTGCCGCGCTGGCACCGCTATCTGCGCGCCCAACTCGACGGCGCCTACTCGCGGCCGTTCGTCGGCAGCCTGGACGGCCAGGACCACGGCTATATCGAGATCTACCGCGCGGCCAAGGATTCCATCGCGCCCCGGTACGACGCCGACCCGTACGACCTGGGGTTGCATGCGGCCATCGCCGACCTGAACATCATCAACCGGGGCATCGGCCCGCTGCTGCTGCCGCGCATCGCCGCCAGCTTGTTCGAACTCGAACCGCGGTGCCGCCGCATCATGTTCGACCCGGACCACCGCAACACGACGGCACGGCGGCTGTGCGAGTTCGCCGGCTGCACCTTCCTGGGCGAGCACGAGATGGCCAACCGCCGGATGGCGCTGTACGCGCTGGAGCGGCCGCCCGCCGACTAGCCGGCCCGGTGCTGGCCGATCAGCGCGTCGTAGCCGGCGTGGTCGGGCCGCATCCCGGCGGCCACCAGCTCCCACAGCACTTCATCGGTGCCGCCGCCGACCCGGGCCAGCTTCATATCGCGCCACCAGCGGCCCAGCGGGGTCTCGTCCACCAGGTAGCCGGAGCCGCCGAAGATGTGCATGCACTCCGCGAGCACCTCTTCGCCCAGCCGCGCCGCGGTGACCTTCACCGCCGCGGCGGCGCGCAGGTCGAGCCGACCCTCCGCGGCGATCCCGTTGAGCCCGTGCCGTAACAGGTCGACGCGGGCCTGCAGGTCGGCCAACCGCATCCGCAGCGCCTGATGCTCGAACAGGGTGGCGCCGAACTGCCGCCTGTTCACCATCCGGGCGTGGGTGACGCCGAGCACCACCTGGCACGATGCCGCGACCTGTCCGGCGATGGACATGCGTTCATGGGCCAGGCCCCACGAGATCGCGGCCAGGCCCGTTCCGGGACGGGCGATCAGCGCGTCGGCGGGCACCCAGGTGTCGATATGCACCGCGGCGGTGTCCAGCGGTCCGGCGCCCACCTTGCGGTAGGGCTGCTGCACCTGCACTTGCGACGTCGGAACCGCGATCACCAGGACGTTGCCGTGCCGGCTGTTCTCGTCGTGATCCACGCTGCGCGCCACCACCATGATGTGGTCGGCGATCGGGGACAGCGACACGAACTTCTTGACGCCGCGAATCTCGAACCCGTCGCGTGCCGAGCGCACCTCGGTTTCCACGATCTGCAAATCCGAGCCGCCGGACTCCTCGGAGGCCCCGATGCACAGCACCGCCTCACCGCGAATCGCCTGCTCGCAGATGGTGCGAAGATACTCCGACCGGCCGAACCGGCGCAGGATCGCGATCGCCGAGTCGTGCAGGCTGACCCCCACACCGATGCCCGCCGACCCCAGCCGGCCCAGCGCGAACGCCAGCGCGACCACCCGGGCCACATCGGGATGCTGGCCGTCCCCCCATTTCTGCGCGAACACCCCGGCGCTGCCCAGGTGCTCGATCAGCTTGCGCGGAAAGCGTTCGCTGGCTTCGGCTTCCGCGGTCCAGTCGACGATCTGCTGGTCGAACACGTCGTCGAGCAAGGCCCGGTACTCATCGAGGCTGCTCATGCTTTTACTGCCTCCAGGTTGCGTTTGACCTCTAGCCGGCGCAGCTTGCCCGATGAGGTGCGCGGCAGCGAGCCGGGCGTCACAAACACCACATCGGCGGGTAGGACACCGCATTCCGACGCCACCCGGGCCACCAACTCGCTGCGGGCGCCGGACTCGTCGGGGCCGCGGAACTCGGCGGTGATCACCAGACCGGGCCGCGCCGCGCCGTCACCGGCGCCCACCGCCACCACCGCGCCCTCGCGCACCCCACGGATCTCGGCGGCGACACGTTCGATCTCGGTGGGAAACACGTTGCGGCCCGCAACCGAGATGACCTCCTTGGCCCGCCCGCACACCACCAGGCCGTCCGCGGTGAGATAACCCAGATCGCCGGTGGGGAACCACGTCTCGGGATCGATCGGGGCCTCCCCGAGATATCCCGACATCATCGACGTGCCACGGATCTCGATGTGACCGACCTCGCGACCCACGACGTCGGCGTGGTGATCGGACACCGGCGCGATCCGCACCTTGATCCCCGGAATCGGCTCGCCCAGGATGGCGTGCCGCCGCGGGGCCTCGGCCGAACCGGCGGTCGCAGTGGGGATCTCGTCAAACCGCAGCCCGGCGCCGGGCCGGGGGACGGTCACTGCGCAGGTGGCCTCCGCCAGGCCGTAGGACGGGCAGGCGGCGCCGGCATCGAAACCGAACTTGGCGAGCTCGGTGGTGAACCGGTCCACCCCGGCGCAGTCGACCGGCTCACCGCCGTTGATGGCCACCCGCACCCGGCTCAGGTCGACATCGGGCACCCGGCGGGCGTACTTGCCGATCACGTTGTAGGCGAAGTTGGGGGCCGCGGTCAGGGTGGCGGCGCTGTCGTGCAGCCATTGCAGCCAGCGAAACGGGGACGCGGCGAATGCCGCGGTGGGCGCCAGCCACAGCGGGATCCCGGCCAGCGCCCCGGCCAGCAGGAAGGTCAGCCCCATGTCGTGGTAGAGCGGCAGCCAGGAACACCCGGTATCCACCGCCGGGTCGACGCCGAGCCGCTCGATCAGCCCGGTGAGGTTGCTCAGCACCGCCGTGGGGGGCAGCTGCGCGGTGCGTGGCGTGCCGGTGGATCCGGCGGTGCCCTGCAGCACCGCCGGAGCCTGAGATGTGGCCGGTGTCAACGTGGTCGAGCGCGGTCGCGAGGCGGCGTCGGCGACGTTGAGCACCGCGGGTGGTGCGTCCTCGGCCCGCAGCAACTCCAGCACCGAGCCGTGGCTGAACACGGTGCGCACCCCGATCCGGCTGAACCGGGACAGCGTCGCCCGAGCCCACTGGTGCGGGTCGGCGCCGCGGACCGGGCCCGGCAGGATCGACACGCTCTGCCCGGCCAGCCACGCGCCGGGAATGGCGGCAACAACCTCGACGGTCGGCTCGCCGACCAGACCGACCGCGCCGGGTTCGTCCTCGGCGAGGATGCGGGCGGCGACGCTTTCGGCGCGGGCGTGCACCTGTGGCCACGGGTGCCGCTGCCAGTTGCCGGTATCGCGGTCCAGGACCACCAGGTCGTGCGGTGAGGTCGTCAGCGCCCGGCTCAGCGCGGCGGCCAGCACACTCATTGCGCGGCCGGCACTTTGGCCAGAATCGCCGCCTCGAGGTCGGCGACGGTGTCGCAGGTCAGCAGGTCCTCTTCGCTGAGCACCGCGCCCAACTTGTCCTCGATTGCCACCATGCCGACCGCGAATCCCACCGAGTCCAATCCGACGTCGTCGATTAGCCGTGACTCCGGGGTCACCCGGCTAATGTCGATGTTCAAGTCGTCGCGCAGGATCTCTTTGAGGGCGGCACTCACCGCGGCAGTGGTTGACGGATTCATGGCGCCCGAGGCTACACGGGCAAGTAAAGCTAGGCTAGCCTTACCTCCGCGCGTGTCACAGCTGCCCGGCGATCCACTGCCCGAGCCATGCTGCGGCCACCCCTAAGCCGACGCTGGCGACCAGATTGGCTACCGCCGGCCAGATCTGGCGCTCCTCACCCAGCCGTTCGGTTTCCAGCATCCAGGTGGAGAACGTGGTGTAGGAGCCCACCAGCGCGGTGCCGGCCAGCAGCGCGGCGTGCGGGCTGAGCGCCAGACCGCTGATCACGCCGAGCAGCACCGCGCCGCTGAGATTCACCGTCAGCGTGCCGAACGGAAACGAGCGGGCCGCGCGGCGGGCGACCGCGCGGTCCACCATGAACCGCAGCACCGCCCCCACGCCGCCGAGCGCCATCACCCCGGCCCACAGCAGCACCGGCGAGGTCATGAGCGCACCCGGGCGCGGCGCACCAGCGCGGTGGCCACATAGACCGCCAGCAACCCCAGCGTGACGCTGGCCGCGGTATAGCCGACGGCCAGCCCGTAGGCGCCGTGTTCGAGCATCCGCAGCGTCTCGACCTGCATGGTCGAGAATGTGGTCAGCCCGCCGCACAGCCCGGTGCCCAGCAGCGGGCGGCGGTAACTGGTCAGCGGCAGCCGCTCCAGCAACCGGGTGGTGAAGTAGCCCAGCAGGAACGCGCCGACGATGTTGACGATGAACGTCGGCCACGGCCAGTGCCCGGCGTCGGGGGCGGCGACGGTGTCTAGCACCGCGCGGGCGGTGGCCCCCAGCGCGCCTCCGGCGAAAACCGCCGCCACCTCACGGTTGTCATGGCCCAGCACGTCAGGCAACGTATCGCGGCAGCGCCGACTCGGGGAAGCGGCGCACCGGCGCCAACACCGGCACAATGGGGAGCCATGGTGGCCCACCCCCGCGCCGGTCAACCGGCCCAGCCCGACGACCTGGTCGACCTGCCCCATCTGGTCACGGCGTATTACGCCGTTCATCCCGACCCCGACGACGTCGCGCAGCAGGTGGTGTTCGGCACCTCGGGGCATCGCGGGAGCGCGCTGGACGGCGCCTTCAACGAGGCCCACATCCTGGCCACCACCCAGGCCATCATCGAATACCGGGCCGGGCAGGGCATCACCGGGCCGCTGTTCCTCGGCCGCGACACGCACGGGCTGTCCGAACCCGCCTGGGTGTCGGCGGTGGAGGTGCTGGCCGCCAATAACGTCGCCGCCGTTGTTGACGCTAGGGACCGGTACACCCCAACCCCGGCGGTCAGCCACGCCATCGTCACCCACAACCGGGGACGCACCCAGGCGTTGGCCGACGGCATCGTCGTCACCCCGTCGCACAACCCGCCACGCGACGGCGGCTTCAAGTACAACCCGCCGCACGGCGGACCGGCCGACAGCGACGCCACCAGCGCGATCGCCAAGCGCGCCAACGAGATCCTGCGCGGCGGGCTGGCCGCGGTGAAACGGGTGCCCTGGGCCCGCGCGCGGGCGAGCGCGCAACGCCACGACTATTTGGCGGCCTATGTCGACGACCTGCCGAACGTGGTCGATATCGATGCCATCCGCGCGGCCGGGGTGCGGATCGGCGCCGACCCGCTGGGCGGGGCCAGCGTGGATTACTGGGGCGAGATCGCCGAACGGCACCGCCTGGAGTTGACCGTGGTCAATCCGCTGGTCGACGCGACGTGGCGGTTCATGACGCTCGACACCGACGGCCAGATCCGGATGGACTGCAGCTCACCGGACGCCATGGCGTCACTGATCGCCAACCGGGACCACTACCAGATCGCCACCGGCAACGACGCCGACGCCGATCGGCACGGCATCGTCACGCCCGACGCCGGCCTGTTGAACCCGAACCACTACCTGGCGGTGGCGATCGACTACCTGTTCACCCACCGGCCGTCGTGGCCCGCCGGCATCGCCGTCGGTAAAACCGTGGTCAGCTCCTCGATCATCGACCGGGTGGTCGACGGCATCGGTCGGCGGCTGGTGGAGGTGCCGGTCGGTTTCAAATGGTTCGTCGACGGGTTGCGCGGCGGGGCAATCGGTTTCGGTGGCGAAGAGTCGGCGGGCGCATCGTTTCTGCGCCGCGACGGATCGGTGTGGACCACTGACAAGGACGGGATCATCTTGGCGCTGCTGGCCGCGGAGATCCTCGCCGTCACCGGTTCCACCCCGTCGCAACGCTATACGCAGTTAGCCGACAAGTACGGCGCATCGAGCTATGCCCGCATCGATGCGCCGGCCGATCGCGAGCAGAAGGCCCGGCTGGCCAAGCTGTCCGCCGATCAGGTCACCGCCACCGAGCTGGCCGGCGAGCCGATCACCGCGAAACTGACCGCCGCCCCCGGTAACGACGCCCCGCTGGGCGGGCTGAAGGTGACCACCGCCAACGCGTGGTTCGCCGCCCGCCCGTCGGGCACCGAGGACGTCTACAAGATCTACGCCGAATCCTTCCGCGGTCCCGAGCATTTGGCGCAGGTGCAAGAGACCGCGCAAGAGTTGGTGGATACCGTCATCGGCTGACCAGTGCTTATGTGCTAACCGATGGCCTGCAGCCCGGCTTGGGCGATTTGGTGGTCCTGGCTCCAATGGCCGCCGGACACACCGATTCCGCCGACTACCTGGCCATCGACGTTGATGGGCACGCCGCCGCCGAACGTGATCAACCGGTCCATGCCGGCCGGGGCTCCCTGCGCGAGCGGGGCATCCTGCTGCATCACCTCATGCCACTGGTTGGTCGCCATCCCGAACCCGGCCGCCGTGTACGCCTTGTCCTGCGAGACCTGGATGGCCTGCACGACACAACCATCCATCCGTGCGAAGGCGCTCAGATGTCCGGCGGCATCGACCACGGCGATCGCGGCGGGCACCCCCGCGTCTTCGGCGGCGGTGATGGCCGCGTGCACGATCCGTAGAGCGGTCGCGTTGGTGACGCTGGCAACGTGGCGAACGATATCGGTCATAGTTCCCTTCAACTCTCGGTGCGTTATCAGCATGCTGATTATGAGCAGCATACATATAAAAGTAAGGGTACTTTGTCTCAGCGGTACGCTGGACCTCGTGGGGCACTACACCGGGCGGCTGGTCTGGGTGGTCAAACGCGCTGAACAGGCCACCCAGCAGGCCAAAGAGCAGGTGCTGCGGGAGTACAGCGTCACACCCGCTCAGCACGCCGCGTTGACAATCTTGAGCCTGCACGACGGCATCACCGCCGCCGAACTTGCGCGGCAATGCCAGGTCACCCCGCAGACCATGAACAGCACGGTCGGACGTTTGGAAGCCCGCGGATTGGTCGACCGCCGACCACATCCCGTACATCGCACCCTGATCGAGCTCCGGCTCACGGATCGGGGTCGAGAGCTGTTCGAGGTCGCCGACGCCCGCGTCGCCGACCTCGACACGGACCTCGCCGCCGAGTTCAGCGCCGCCGAACGCGACACGCTCAAAACACTGCTCACCCGACTCGCGGACGGCGCTCTGCAGGCCGCGGCGCGAAGTTCCGCGTCGAGCACCTGACCGCGCATGGTCACCTTGGACCGTCTGGTCAACGTGCTGGGCAGCTACGGCGTCCGGCTGCGGTTCTGCTCGGTGCCGCGCTCGACGGAACTGAGCAGCGTCGTCATGCACGAGGCCGCCGAGCGGGCCGTGGTCGGCGATGTCTTGATGGCCGTCGGCGCGCGCTCGGTCAAAGAGGCGGTGCGGTGGGCGGTGTCGGTGCGGGCCGTGGTGGTGCTGGTGCGCGGCGACGACGACACCACCCCGTTCGTCGGCGAAGGCGAGTCGATCGCCGTGATGGAAGTGGATCCGGCGGTGTCGTGGAGCGAACTGGCCGCCGTGGTCTACGGCCTGGTGCTCGAGGGCCGCGAAACCGAATCCGGTCGCGGCCCCACCGACCTGTTCGCGCTGGCCGACAGCCTCGCCGACGCCGTCGGCGGCGCGGTCACCATCGAAGACGAACTGTGCCGGGTGCTGGCCTATTCGCGGCGCCAACAGCACGCCGACCCGGCCCGCGCCGCCACCATCCTGAACCGGCAGACCGCCGAGCCGCTGCGTGCCCTGTTCGAAAAACGCGGTGTCTTCACGCATTTGGCGGTCTCGGACGAACCGCTGTTCGTCGCCGCCGACGACGAGCATGGGTTGACCGGCCGGATGGTGGTGGCGGTGCGGGCCGGTCGTGAGCTGCTCGGCGCGGTGTGGGTGGCCTGCCCGACGCCGTTGACCGGGGCCCCGCTGTCGGCGCTGGCCGACGGCGCGCGCACCGTCACGTTGCATGTGTTGCGGTCACGGGCGAGCGCGGACCTGGAACGTCAAGTGGAGTCGGAGTGGGTGATCCGGCTGCTGGATGGCGCCGCCGACGCGGCCACGCTGGCCGGCAGGCTGGGCTTGCCGCGGGCACCGCTGCGGGTGATCGCCGTCCACGCGCATATCGCGGCCGAGTCGCACGCCGCGCTGCTGTTGGCGTTCGAAAGCGTCACCACCGGGTTCGGCTGGTCGCGGCCGGGGCGCAGCGCACTGGCCGCCAACACCGTCTACACGCTGCTGCCGGCCGAAGACGCCGCGCAGGCGCGCCGCTGGCTGTCCGGGTTGCAGGCGGCGTTACCGAACCGGGCCACGGTGCGTGCCGGGATCAGCGCGGTCGCCTCGGCCGAGGAGCTGGCGGCGGCTCGGCGGGAGGCCGACGAATGCCTGGCGCTGCATGAGGTCAGCCCGGCCACCACCGCGGCGCCGGTCTACGACGAGTCCTGGGATGACATCCTGCTGCAGCGGCTGCGCACGGCGGCGCGGTCCGGGCGGGTGCCGGCCCGGGGACCGGTCGCCGAGTTGCGCCGCCACGACGCGGAGCACGCCACCCAGTATGTGGCCACGCTGCGGGCCTGGCTGGCCGCGCAAGGTGACCTGGCGGAGGCGGGGGAGCGGCTGGGCGTGCACGAGAACACCATGCGCTACCGGCTGCGCCGAATGGCCGAGGTGACCAACCTGGGCCTCGACGACGCGCGCAAGCGGTTCGCGATGATGATCGAACTGGCCGCCACCGACGGTATGTCGGATGTCGACAAACACTGAGTCCGTCGTTGTCGGATCCGGGCAAACGGCGGACCGGCTCACGCCAGGACCATGGAGCCATGGTTGGCGTCAATCGCATCGACGGTCCGCCGCGATCGGCGATCGTGGTGGGTGCCGGCATCGTGGGCCTGTCGACGGCCTGGTTTCTGCAGGAGCGCGGCGTCAAGGTCACCGTGGTCGACCGCACCGGCGTCGCGGCGGGCTCGTCCTGGGGCAACGCCGGCTGGATCGCGCCGGCGCTGGCGATCCCGCTCAACGAGGCCGGCACGTTACGGTTCGGTCTGCGATCGCTGCTGAGCTCGGCTGCGCCGCTGCGCATTCCGCTGACCGCCGACGTGGCGGTGTGGCGCTTCTTAGCGCGGTTCGCGGCCAATTCGCGCCGGTCCGCCTGGCGCCGCGCGGTGCGGGCCAACCTGCCGCTGAACGCCGAGTGCATCGAAGCCTACGACGTGCTGGTCGCCAACGGGGTGGACGCCCCGGTCACCGACGCGCCGATCACCGCGGTGTTCCGCAACTCCCAGCACGCCCAACACCTGCTCGATGAGCTGCGACGGTTCTCCGACGCCGGACAGCCGGTCTCGACCACCGAGTTGACCGGGGCGGCGCTGCGCGAACAAGTGCCGTTGGCGTCGAGCGCGGTGGCCGCCGGCGTCCGGATCAACGGGCAGCGCTTTCTCGATCCCGGTCGTTTCGTGGCCGCCCTGGGCGCCGCGGTGACCGAACGCGGCGCCGAGCTGGTGATCGGCGACGTCACCGATGTGCAGCCCGGCCCGCGGGGCATCACCATTCGGTCGCGCAGCGGGGAGTCATTAGCCGCACCGGTGGCGGTGCTCGCGACCGGCGCCTGGTTGTCCCGGCTGGTCGGCCGGTGGATCCGGGTGCCGGTGCAGGCCGGGCGCGGCTACTCATTCACCGTCCCGGTGGACGGCCCGGTGCCGTGCCCGATCTACTTGCCCACCGCCAAGGTGGCCTGCACGCCGTTGAACGGGAAACTGCGGGTGGCCGGCACCATGGAGTTGCGGTCTCCGGACGCCCCGGCCTCGCCGACTCGAGCCGACGCCATCATGGCCGCGGCGCGGCCGCTGCTGGAGGGCGTGCGCTGGCGGGACCGCGACGAGGTCTGGGTGGGGCCGCGTCCGGTCACCCCGGATGGCCGTCCGCTGGTGGGTGAGGTGGCCGCCCCGGGCGTGTACGTCGCCGGCGGGCACGGCATGTGGGGGATGACCCACGGCCCGGCGACCGGGCGGATGCTGGCCGAGCTGATCACCACCGGCAAACAACCCGCCGCCCTGCAGGCGCTCGATCCGCTGCGCTAAGCACCCCCGCTTCGGCAAAACCTGCTCTGTAGTCCCGTAAAGGAGATGTCTCATGACCAGTTCGGAACGCGTCTGGATCACGCCGCAGACCCGAGATCGGCTGCAGGCCGAGCTGGCGGCGCTGGCGGAACCGCACACCGAGGACGAGACGGTGGATCTCGACGAACGCCAGGCCCGGCAAGCCCGGATTCACCAGATCCACGATCTGCTCAACGGGGCCGTGGTCGGTGAGGATCCGCCCGATGACGGTGTCGCCGAACCGGGCATGGTGCTCACCGTCCGCTACGACGTGACCGGGGAGACCGAGACCTTCCTGCTGGGCGCCCGCGGCGTCGAGCACGCGGATCTGGAGGTCTATTCCACCCAGTCCCCGCTGGGGACCGCGATCATCGGCGCCTGCCGCGGTGAGCAGCGCAGCTACCGGGTGCCCAGCGGGGCGACGGTCTCGGTCACCCTGCTGGATGCGGTGCCGTACGGGATGCACACCAGCGGTCACCCCGCCTGATCGGCGGTGGATCGTTATCCGGGAAGGCTGTCCCACTCTTCGTCGGCCACATCGGGAATGCCGTGATAGGCGATCACCGCGGTGCCCGGCTGCGCCACCCCGCCGAACACGTTGAGGCAGGGGCCCAGCGGGCTGGTGATCTTGCCGTTGGCCTCGTGATTCCACCGCTGATTGTCGGTATTGGTCTGACACGACGCCAGGACCACCGGGGTGTTATCCGCTGCGGTGCTGATGCTCAGGCACTGTCCGGGAAAGCCCACGCTCTCGATCTGACCGGCCGGGTTGAACGTCCACAACTGGGACTTCGCCCCGGTGCAGGCGTTGACCACCGTGGCAGCGTTGCTCCCGTTCGGGCCGTCCAGACACCAATTGCCCAAGTGGCTCCGCAGCTGGACCGGGTCGGCGGCATTGGCCGTCCCGGCGCTGAGCAACGCGACCCCGAGCGCTGCGCCACCGGCGGCAAGGGCGCCTAGCAAACGCGGTTTGTGCATGTCAGCTCCCTTCTCTTAGGAGATCATCGACCCGTCCCGTTTGGCGCACAACCATTTCAGCTCCTACGGTCGCGGCAATTCACCCCTGGCGCCCCGGCCGGGCCCGCTGTGACCAGCGGTTTTGAACGCGGGATGGCAGTGGTGTAACTTCGATGGGCACGACTTCGCGGGGCTATGGCGCAGCTGGTAGCGCACCACACTGGCAGTGTGGGGGTCAGGGGTTCGAGTCCCCTTAGCTCCACTGGAAAACCGCAGGTCAGAGCCGGTGTTCCTACCGGGTCTGACCTGTTCTCGGGGCCCAGTCGCCCAGCGATGTCCCGAGGGGGCTGCTAACCCGTTCGGTTTCGGTGGTGCCGTCGACCCCTTAGGTCACGCCATATCCGGACTGTCCCGCGATGGGTTACCTGGCTATCTTGGCGCGGAAGGGTCCGCCGACGCTGTTGAACAGCAGATCGCCATTGGGTAGCCCTTCGATCAAGGCGTACGCCCCGTTGCCGAGGTTGGATTGGCCGAAGATGGTGCGGTGCACCGTCTCTCCGGTGTTCCAGTCCAGGCCGGTGACCTCCCAGCCGTCCGCGGTGGTGTAACCGTTGACGAAGACGATGTTGGTTTGGCTGGAGACCGCGGGAACCATCGACGTGGAGACGACGTCTCCGCGCTCCCACGTCGAGGTCCACTTGTGTCCCTCGGAATCCCATTCGAAGCGCTGCATGCCGTGCGGCGGCGGGTCTACCGGGCCGTTGGCCAGCACGTCGACCAGGCGGTCCGGGGTGCCGCCTGCGCCAATATTTTGGACGACGAAGGCGCCGTATCCGTTCACCACGACGGACTGCTCGCTCTGAATGAACTCCGGCAGGGGGTCCTTCAGCCCCGCGGTGACTTTGATCTGGTCGGCGATGCGGTTCGACTTGGTGCCGGGTCGCTGCTGGAAGCCTTCGGGGATCTTGTTGCGCCAGAATGCGACCAGGTTCATCCGGTCTGCACCGTCGGTGAGAACCACCAACTGGTCGTCGTCCTTGCCGAACCCCATCAGGGTGGGGGTTGCTCCTGTCCCGGTGCCGAACTTCACCGCCGGTGGTTGCCGTCCGACGTCGTACGGCGAGGACCAGGCCCCGTCGGATTCGTTGGTGGACAGTGTCGTACCGGTCCATATGATCTTGCGCATGAGCTTGTCGGAGGCGACGTAGATGCCGTTGGCGTCGTCGACGGCCATCGAATTGGAGACGGTTTCGTCGTCGCCGAACTTGATCTGCGGGACGGGCGGCCCGGACAGGTCGCGGCGCAGCACCGCCAGCGACCGGTTCGTGAGCACGAGAAGATGCCCGTCATAGGTCATGGCCACCCCGACGATGGTCTCCAGGTGACCGAACGTGGTCATCGCGTGTCCGAGGTACGGTTTGAAGTCGTACTGGGTGTCGATCTCGATACCCGCGGCGGGGTTTCTCTCGTCCTTGAGACGGTATTTGATGATCTGCGCGTTCTGGGTCACGTAGTAGACGCGGTTGTCCTTGTCGACCAGGCTGTAGACACCGTTGCTAATCCGCCGCCAGTCCACGCCGCGCCAGTGGTCGCGGATCAACGCCTGGATCTGATCGGTATCGATGAATTTCTGGTTCAGCACCGCATCCAGGTCCTGTGACGAAATCGCTGGTATGCCCGGTGTCTCGTACGACGCAACCTCCTTGAATCCACCGTCGGAGACATCGACGTAACGTACTCCCGATGACGAGGACACCCAGCGATAGTTCGGGTTAGTCGCGGCCAGCTTCATGATGTTGACCGGGCCGCCGACCACCCGGGGCATCGCCGACGGGTCGATGTGGAACGTGCCCCGCGGAATCGGGTCGGTGAAACTGTCCGACTGCGACGAGTCCAGATGGGTGATACCGTACTTCGCCGCTGACAGGAATGGATTGGGCTTGGGCGCCGGCACCGCGTCGGGGCGGTTAGGGGCCGTGCCGCTGCACCCGGTCATTCCGAACACCGCCACCGGACACAGCGCCAGGAGGCATAACCTTGCAGAAAACCGTTTGATGCCGAGCATGTGTTCACAGTCCTCCTCAGGTTCATATTGGCAGACGGGAAGCCCTGCGGGCGCACAATGCCATCACGCCAAATTCGTGCCGGCGGCGTACGTAATCGACGCACCGTGTCGGACGCGATTTCGTGCGGCCGGAGTTAGGCCCGGTGCAACTCGAACAGCGGAATCACCCGGCTGGTCTTGGCCTGAGACTTGGCGAAACCCGGCGCTACGGCGGTGACCTTCGGGTACAGCTCGTCGCGTTCGTTGGACGGCAGTTCGCGAGCTGTCACGTCGAACGCGTCGGTCCCGACCTCGACGTGCGCCTGCGGGTTGGCCCGCAGATTGTGCACCCAGGCCGGACTGACCGGGGCGCCATGGAAGGACCCGATGATGATCAGCTTGCCGTCGATGCGGAAATAGGCCAGCGGCGACACCCGGCGTTGGCCAGACTTGGCGCCCGTCGTCGTGAGCAGCAGCAAGTTCGCATTGGCGAATTGGCCACCGACTTTGCCGTCGTTGGCCCGGAACTCGTCGACGATGTTGTTGTTGAACGCATTCAGCGTTTCCGGTCCGTTTTTGAGCAGGTCGTCGATGGCGTCAGGGGTTTCGGTCATGCTCGGTCAACCCGTGTGGGCTTGGCGTCTATTCCGGACTCCTCGCGCTGCCGGGCTGATGACGGCGATGACGGCTCGCCTTCGGCGCCGGAGTCGTCGTCGTTGGCGAGGTGGTGCAGGACGCGTTCGTTGAGGGCGGCGAGCATGTCGAGTTCGGCCGGGCTGAGCAGGTCGATGAAGTTCCGGCGGACGTCCGCCACGTGCCTGGGCGCCGCCTTCTCGATGGCGGCGCGGCCCGCCGGCAGCAGGCAGACCATGGTGCTGCGGGCGTCGTCGGGGTTGGGCTCGCGGCAGATCAGCCCGTCCTTCTGCATGCGGCGCACCTGGTGGGAGACACGGCTTTTCTCCCAGCCCAGTGCGTTGCACAGGTCGCGGGCGGGCATGCGATCTTCGTCGTGACCCGAGAGCACCGCCAGGATCTGGTAGTCGGCCCCGGACAGGCCCGATTCCTGCAGTCCACGGTGCAGGTGCAGGTCGAGTTGATGGTGCGCGTGCTGGAAGGCCCGCCAGGCGCGGTCTTCACGCGGGTTCAGCCAGTTCGGTTCCATCAGCCGCCATGCTACCCGATTGGTTGACGCGTCACCTAAATTGATCTAAGGTTGATCCATCAACCTTTTGGATCATTGACTCAAGACAGGACAACCTCATGAGCAGCATCAGCATCATCGGAACCGGGAACATGGCCCGCGCCATCGGCGCGCTGGCGGTAGCGGGCGGCAACACCGTCGAGGTCATCGGCCGCGATCAGGCCAAGGCCGCTGACCTCGCCAGGGCTCTCGGCGGCGGTGCCACGACGGGGGAGTTCGGCGCCGTTCCGGCCGGGGACATCGTCATCGTGGCGCTGTTGTACGCCAATGTCGTTCCGGTCGTCACCCAGTATGGAGACGCCCTGGCGGGCAAGGTCATCGTCGAGATCAGCAACCCCTTCAATGCCGCGGCCGACGGGCTCGCCATCCCCGATGACACCTCGATCGCACAGGAAGTCGCCAAGGCTGCCCCGGCCAGCGCCAGTGTGGTGAAGGCCTTCAACACCATCTTCGGTGTGGTCCTGGCCCAGGGCCGGCCGCTCGACGTCTTCATCGCCGGCGACGACGCGCGCGCCAAGGCGGGCGTGGCGGAGTTCATCGAGAGCCTCAAGCTACGCCCGCTGGACGTCGGCGACCTGAACATGGCGCACTGGCTGGAAGGAACGGGCCTGATCATGATGGGCCTCGCCCGCCACGGGGTGGGGAACTTCGACTTCGCCCTCGGCGCCGCCGTTCCCGGCTGAGCCGCACAACCCGGGTCTAAGCCGTGAATGAACGGGGCGGCATCCGCCCTAAAAATGGTTGATCGATCATTGAAAGGACTCTCGCGATGAAGCTTGGTTTCGCAATTCCCTTTGTCGGACCCGCTGTCAGCACCGCCACTGGTCTGAGCGCGTTCTGCCGCGGGCTCGAGGACCTTGGCTACGACACGCTGTGGGTCGGCGATCGCCTGGTCACCCCGGTGAAAATGCACAGCGTCTATCCGGGCAAAGAGCAGCCGTACCCGCCGCAGATGACCCGCTACCTCGATCCGGTGCTGCTGTGGACCGTCGCCGCGACGGCGACCAACCGGATGCGGCTGAACTCCAGCACGCTCAGCACGTTCTACTACGAGCCGGTGCACCTGGCCCGGCTGTTGACCACGCTCGACGTGCTCAGCGACGGCCGCCTTGACGTTGGCGTGGGAATCGGGTGGATGAAGGACGAACACGACATCGCCCGTGGCGCGGACTGGCACCGGCGCGGGCGGATGCTCGATGACCTGCTGGCGTTCCTGCACGAGTGGTGGACGACCACCCCGGTGTCCTGGGACAGCGAGTTCTTCTCGCTGCCGCCGGTGCATGCCGACCTGCGCCCGGTCCAGGCCGGCGGTCCGCCCATCTGGATCGGCGGTGCCAGCGAGGCCGCGATGCGCCGGGTCGGCCGCAGCGGCACCGGCTGGCTCGGGGTCGAGGGGCTGCAGGACGAGGTCACCGACCACTTGTGGTCGATTGCGCGCCGTGCGGCGCAGGACGCCGGCCGCGATCCCGACGTGCTGAAGACGGCCATGCGGCTCAACCTTGAAGCGGGCACGTCGGTCGACTCGGTCGCCGACAGACTCAAGCGCCTCGCCGGGTCCGGTGCCGACGAGGCCATCATCGATGCCTTCGCAATGTTCCCCAGCCTGGAGGCAACGCTCGACTTCGCCAGCCAGGTAATCGCACGCACCGGACGGTTGTGACCGCATGGGAAAGCTTGATGGCAAGGTAGCGGTGATCACCGGTGGATCACCACGGCAGTCTGACCGCGCACCGCGCTTGAGCGGAGCAGCACCCCCTGGGTTTCTCGCAGGTTTGAGGACCAAAGCCGGCCGCGTGAGGACCAACGACCCTGGGGCAGGAGCGGTTCTCCCGGCTAGCGTAAAGCCCAGCGAGTTAATGGTTTACCGAGCATCAGGGGTTCGCCATGGGCGACATGTATTTTGGCCCTTCGGTCGTGGTCGGCGTCGACGGATCCAAGGCGGCGGTACGCGCGGCGGTGTGGGCCATCGACGAGGCGGTGAGCCGGGATATTCCGCTGCGGCTGGTGTCCGTCATCGATCCGCGCGACCTTTGCGGCGCGGACGCCGACCGCATCCACTTCGGCGCCGCGCGGACCGCGTTGCACGAGGCGCGGTGTGCCGTCGAGGCCACCGGTGCCCAGGTCAAGATAGAAACCGACGTGGTCACCGGGAACCCCGCCGCCAAGCTGGCCGAGGAATCGCGGTGCGCGTCGCTGGTCTGTGTGGGGGCAATCGGCGTTAAACACGCCTGCCACGGGCTGGGTTCGGTGGCGGCGGCCCTGGTCGAGTTGGCCTGCTGCCCGGTGGCCGTGATCGATCAGGCGGCGCACCGGCCGCGGACACCGGACACCGCCGCGATCGTGGTGGAAGCCGACAACGGTGTGGTGCTGCGGCATGCCTTCGAGGAAGCGCGATTGCGCAGTGCGCCACTGCGGATCGTCGCTTGCCGGCGCGCCGGGAGCCCGGAAGACGACACCAGCCGATTGCTGCACGCACACCTGAATCGTCGGATTGCGCCGTGGGTCCGGCTGTATCCCGAGGTGCCGGTGCAGACCGTCGCCGTATCCGGCAGTGTGTGTCGGTATCTGGCCGCCCACGCGGAGTCCGTCCAGCTTTTCGTTACTGGCCCCCGCGGTCACCGCTGCGACATCGGTCGGCCCGATCTGGTCGACTGTTCGCTCCTCGCCGTGCCCGGCAGCCGCTTGTAGGCAACCCTGGTTCCCTCGGCCCATTGACTCTGCGGCTACGGCGCAAAAGTCCGAGTGGACTACGCCGTGAGCGCAGAGTCATCCCTGAAGGGGTGGGGTGTTGTCAAGTGGGGTGTGCTGGTGTTTTGTCGGTTTTCGGGGTCTGTGTG